>JAKLGB010000027.1 GCA_022710895.1 Bacillota bacterium | reverse complement strand
GAAGCCTTGAAGCACGCCGGGTATTTCCATCATGTCAAAGTCGAAATTCGCTGGGTCAACTCCTCCGAATTGACAGAGGCCAACGTCGCTTCCGTTCTCGGGGATTGCCAAGGAATCGTCATTCCGGGTGGGTTCGGAAATCGCGGAATCGAAGGGAAAATCTTAGCCATCACTTATGCGAGAACCCATGGTGTCCCCCTCTTGGGACTCTGCCTCGGTCTGCAACTGTCGATCATCGAATTTGCTCGCAATGTCTGCGGATTGAAGGAAGCCAATTCCACCGAATTCGAACCCGACACCATTTATAACGTCATCGATTTCATGCCCGATCAGTATGCCGGAATGCAAAAAGGCGGAACGATGCGGTTGGGATTATACCACTGCGACATTAAAAAAGACACATTGGCTTGCCGGGCTTACGGTACCGAACACATTTCGGAACGTCATCGCCACCGCTACGAATTCAACAATAAATTCAAAAAAGTTTTGGAAAACCAAGGCATGGTTTTTTCCGGAATCAATCCGGAGACCAAGTTGATCGAAATCATCGAGTTGAAAAACCATCCTTGGTTCGTCGCCTGCCAATTCCATCCCGAATTTCTTTCCCGTCCGACGCGGCCCCATCCCTTGTTTCGGGATTTGATCGGCGCCGCATTGGGAAAACGATCCTAGAATCAAAGCTTCTCTTTTTCCTTGCCCAAATCCATGGTCCCATCCCAAATGGACCATGGATTTTTTCTTTTTCCGTTGCTTTTTGTTCGGTTCGTTTGACATTTTATTATCGTAATATTATAGTAAATGGAGAGGTGTTAACCCATATGAAAAAAATCATTATCATTGGCGGTGTCGCCGGCGGAGCCACGACGGCCGCCCGTCTCCGCCGTCTGGACGAAAAGGCGGAAATCATCGTTTTCGAGCGGGGAAAATATATCTCCTTTGCGAACTGTGGCCTTCCTTATTATATTGGCGGCGTGATTCAGAATCGATCGTCCCTGCTTGTGCAAACGGAAGAAGACATGGAGAGCAAATTTGCCCTCGACATCCGAACCGAACATGAGGTGACGGCGATCGATCCGATAGCGAAGACCGTAACCGTTCAAGATTTGTCCACCGGGGTTACTTTAACCGAATCCTATGACGATCTAGTTGTTTCCACCGGCGCCTTTCCCGTTAAGCCCCCGCTTCCCGGAATGAAAGAGGCAATCAACCTTTTCACTCTGCGTTCCATCCCCGATACCGATGCGATCAAAGAGTTTATCGAATCTCAGCGTCCAAAAACCGCAGTGGTGATCGGTGGGGGTTTCATCGGATTGGAAATGGCCGAAAACCTGCATCGTCTGGGAATTCGCGTGACCATCGTCGAAATGGCCGACCAAGTGATGGCGCCCGTCGATTTTGAGATGGCGATGGTGGTCCATCGTCATTTGATCGACGAAGGAGTTCATCTGGTTTTGGGCGACGGCGTGAAAGGCTTCACCGAGGCCGGAAAGAAAATCCTCTTGTCGAGCGGAACGGTTTTGGAAACCGAACTCATCATTTTTGCCGTCGGCGTCAAACCGGACAATCAATTGGCAAAAAAGGCCGGATTGGCCATGAACGAACGCGGAGCGATCCTCGTCGATGATTCGATGCGGACTTCCGATCCCCATGTTTTCGCCATCGGTGATGCCGTGGAAATTTGGGATCCGATCCATCGCCGAAAAGCGATGATCGCTTTAGCGGGTCCGGCCAACAAACAAGGGCGTATCGCCGCCGATAACATCGCCGGTATCCCTTCCAAATACCAAGGATCCCTCGGAACCTCGGTCGCCAAAGTGTTCGAACTGACAGTCGCCGCCACGGGAATGAACGAGAAAACGTTGAAAACGCTCGGTTGGCCGTATCGGGCCATCCACGTCCATCCCGGTTCGCACGCCGGTTATTATCCGGGAGCCGCCAAAATCGCGATGAAATTGTTGTTTCACCCCGAAACCCAAGAAATCTACGGCGCTCAAGCGGTTGGGGTGGAAGGTGTTGACAAACGGATTGATGTGTTGGCAACCGCGATCACCGCGCACTTGAAAGTCACCGATCTTCAACATTTGGATTTAGCGTACGCCCCGCCCTATTCCTCCGCCAAAGATCCTGTGAACATGATCGGTTTTGTGGCGGATAACCTGTTGAGCGGTCGGATTGAAACGGTCCAATGGCATGAAATCGATCGATTGACCGCCGCGGGCGAGACCCTCTTGGACGTTCGCGAACCGGCAGAATGCGAACTTGGAATCATTTCGGGCGCGGTAAACATCCCGTTACCCGAACTTCGGAAACGGATGAATGAACTCCCCAAAGACCGACCGGTCAATGTCTATTGCCAAGTCGGAATTCGCGGATACGCCGCCTGCCGGATTCTTTCCCAAAACGGATGGACGGTTCGCAATTTGGACGGCGGGTTCGCTACCTATCAATGTGCCAATGAATCATGCGATAATCCCATCGAAGGACCCGTCATTGATGATTCGGGCGAACTGAAATCGCCCAAAGGAGAACCGACCGTGAAAGAAACCGTGACTTTGAAAATGACCTTGGACGCCTGCGGGCTTCAATGCCCAGGGCCTATCGTGGAACTTTATAAAGCCTTGCAGACGCTCAAAGAAGGCGAAGTCCTCGAAGTCCGCGCCACGGACCCCGGATTCATGAAAGACGTCCGGGCTTGGACCGAACGAACCGGAAATACCTTGCTGAATCTTACGATGGAAAACAAGATTGTCGTCGCCCGCATCCAAAAAGGCAATCTCGACCCATCAAAGAACAAAGACGTCATGTTGACTTCGAACAAAGAGAACACGACTATCGTCGTCTTCAGTCAGGACTTAGACAAGGCAATCGCCGCTTTCATCATCGCTTCTGGGGCGGCTTCGATGGGTAAGAAAGTTTCTTTGTTCTTCACTTTTTGGGGCTTGAACATCTTGAGAAAACCCAAGCGGGTTCGTGTCAAAAAGACATTCATTGAAAAAATGTTTGGATTCATGATGCCCCGCGGGGCCAATAAACTGCCGATTTCAAATATGAATATGTTGGGGATGGGCCCTGCCATGATCAAAGGCATCATGAAGAAGAAGAACGTCGATTCCCTTCAGACCTTGATGGCCAACGCCCAATCGATGGGAGTCAAGATCATCGCTTGTGCGATGTCGATGGATATCATGGGCATCAAACCGGAAGAACTGATCGACGGAATCGAAGTTGCCGGCGTAGCCACCTACCTTTCCGATACCACCGAAGCCAATCACAATCTTTTCATCTGAAGCTTTTTCTGCTTTTCCGGGCCGCCTATAGGCGGCCTTTTTTGTCTTCGGCTTTCCTTTCATCATGAATTATGTTATAATTCACCCAAATGCAAGGAGGAATCACGATGTTACTGGAAAAATCATTGATTGAAGAAATGATCGCCGCATCGCTTTCCACCGGAGCGGATTTCGCCGAGGTCTTCATTGAAGACCGGATGTCCTCGAATATCCAACTGGTGGGAGGACATATCGAAAAAGCCACCTCCGCCAAAACGTTCGGAGTGGGCATCCGGATTGCTCGGGAGCTGTTCAGCGTCTACGGTTACACCAACTCAAAAAACCCGTCCGATCTTCGCAAATTGGCTTCAGACCTAGCCAAATCGTTTTCAAACCCCGAACGGGTTTCTTCGGTTCCGTTGGCCGAAGCCGAAGTCGGAACCCGTCATCAAGTCCGGATCAATCCCCGGGATGTCAAACAAGAAACGAAAGTTGAATGGATGCAAAAAGCTTATCGAGCCGCCAAGGATTATGATCCGGTCATCCAACAAGTGGCCGTCAATTTGAACGATTGGGTTCAAAACGTTCAAATTGCCAACAGCCTTGGCAGACATGTCGCCGAAGAACGTGTTCGCATTCGTTTCTATGTTTCTGCCATCGCCGGAAAAGACGGAATGATGCAAACGGGAGGAGAAGGCCCGGGAACGGGGAAAGGATACGAATACTTCCAGGAAGAGCTCAATGTGGAAGAAGTCGCCCGTCAAGCTGCCCGCGTTGCCAAAACGATGTTGTTCGCCGAAGAGTGTCCCAGCGGTGTGATGCCGGTGATTCTGAACAACGAATTCGGCGGAGTCATTTTCCATGAAGCCTGCGGTCATGGATTGGAAGCCACTTCCGTTGCCAAAAACGCCTCGGTTTTCTGCGGGAAACTGGGAAAACCCGTCGCTTCTCCGATCGTTACCGCCATTGATGACGGGACCATCGAAAACGGCTGGGGATCCGCCAATTTCGATGATGAGGGCAACCCGCAACAGCGCCGGGTATTGATTGAAAACGGAATTCTGAAAACCTATATGGTCGACTACATCAACGGGCGCCGGATGAAACATCCGATCACCGGTTCTTCACGTCGGGAGTCGTACAAATTCGCTCCCACATCACGCATGAGCAATACTTTTATTGATAAAGGCACCTCGACTTTCGATGAAATCATCCGTTCCACCGAATACGGATTGTTTGCGGCCAAAATGGGCGGCGGATCCGTTAATCCGGGAACGGGAGACTTCAACTTCGCGGTTGCGGAAGGCTATATGATCCGCAACGGAAAAATCGCCGAGCCGGTCCGCGGTGCTTCCTTAGTGGGAAACGGTGCGGAAATCCTCTTTAAAATCGATATGATCGCCGACAATCTCGAACGGGCGCGCGGCATGTGTGGATCTGCCTCGGGTTCGATTCCAGCCGATGTCGGGCAACCGACTCTCCGTGTTTCTTCGATTACCGTCGGCGGAAAGAAAGGGGCGAATTGATATGAATTTTGAGAAGTTATTTGCCCAAGCCAAAACGCGCGGAATGGAAGATGTGCAAGCTTTTTTGACTCGCCGCAACGAATTGGCGATTCAAGTATACGAAGGCGAATTGGAAAATTATGAAATCTCGGATTTCTCGCATCTGGTCTTGCGTGGCCTCTACAATGGGCGATTAGGCACGTTTGTCACGGAAGTACTCGACGATTCCGTGATTGATTTGGCTGTGGAATCGATGATTGCCAACGCAAAAATCATCGATTCTCCCGATCAAGCGGTCATCTATGCCGGGGATCCGGCTTATGAAAAATTGACCGGGTTATTTTCCGAGTCATTGGAACAGATGGATGTGGCGGAAAAAATCGCCGCGGTGAAACGTCTTGACCACACCATTCACGCCAAAGACGCGCGGGTTTCGACAGGACAAACCATGTACGGTGAAACCACCAAGACCGTCTTTTTGCAAAACACCAAAGGGCTGAAACTGGAAGACAAAGCCAATTCGGCTTATTTGGGCGGGGAAGTCATCGTCAAAGACGAAAACGACCAACGTACCGGGTTTGACCTCGAAATCTCGAATGATTTCGCCGACTTCGACATCGATCGTCTGGCTGGGAAAATTCTTGAAGAAGGCCTCGGTGCCCTCGGAGCGAAACCGATTCCGACCCGGCCGTATGAAATCATCCTTCGTCATGATGCGCTCGCGGTTTTGCTTAGCACCTTCCAAGGCGTCTTTTCCGCCGAGGCGGTTCAACGCAACATGTCGCTCCTAAAAGGAAAACTGGGGCAAAAAGTGGGATCTGATCTGGTGACGATCGTCGACGATCCTTTCCTTCCAAAATCCAGTTCTTCACGGTCCTTCGATGATGAAGGATGCGCCACCCGTCGCAAAGACCTTATCAAAGATGGCGTTCTGACGACCTTCTTACATAACCTTTCCACCGCTGCCAAAGATGGAATCACGACCACCGGCAACGGCTTTGGCGGAGGTGTTTCCTTTGTCAATATGAAGTTTCTCCCCGGAACAATCCCCTTTGAGGCGTTGATTGCCTCCGTAAACGACGGATTGTTGGTGACCGGGTTGCAAGGATCCCATGCCGGTGCCAACCCGGTTTCTGGTGATTTTTCGCTCCAAGCCACGGGATTCCTTATTCAAAACGGGAAGTTGGGAGCCCCTGTCGCTTTGGTGACGGTGGCCGGAAATTTCCTGCCCTTGCTGCAAGATGTCGTCGCCGTAGGCGCGGATGTTAAAACCGGATATTACGGAATCACCTGCCCTTCGGTTAAAATCCGTTCACTTGCCGTTTCCGGATTATGAGACCGACCGGCCGCTCCGATTATCGGTGCGGTCGGTTTTTTCGATATGTCCCGGGAACAACTTGCCTTTTTTCGGAAAATTCAGTATAATTGATTAACGGAAAGCAACAAAAAATCATCCATTCTGGAGGCGTACCATGAGCATCGTATCACTCGAGTCAATGGTTAAGAAGGGTTATGAAAACGGATATGCCGTCGGTCAGTTCAACATCAACAATCTCGAATGGACCAAAGCGATCCTTTTGACGGCGCAGGAATTGAATTCACCGGTCATCCTCGGTGTTTCCGAAGGAGCCGCCAAATACATGACGGGCTACAAAACGGTCATGGCCATGGTCAGAGCCATGGTCGAAAGTTTGAACATCACCGTTCCGGTTTCCGTTCATTTGGATCACGGGACCTATGAAGGCGCCTTGAAGGCGATCGATGCCGGATTCCCCTCGATTATGTTCGACGGCTCTGAATTCTCCATCGAAGAGAATATCGCCAAAACCCAGGAACTCGTTGCTCTTTCCCGCAAACTGGGACTTTCCATCGAAGCCGAAGTCGGCTCGATCGGCGGTGAAGAAGACGGCGTTCTCGGCATGGGGGAACTGGCCGATCCGCAACAATGCGGCCGGATCGCCGATTTGGGTGTCACGATTCTTGCAGCCGGAATCGGAAACATTCATGGAGTTTATCCTGCCAACTGGAAAGGGTTGAATTTCGACGTCCTTACGCAGATCAAAGCCGCCGTTCCCAATACCCCGCTGGTTCTGCATGGCGGGACCGGCATTCCCGATGAGATGGTAAAAAAAGCCATTTCGCTTGGCGTAGCCAAAATCAACGTCAATACCGAATGCCAACTCGTTTTCGCCGCCGCAACCCGGAAATATATCGAAGAAGGCAAAGACCGCGAAGGCAAGGGATTCGATCCGCGGAAATTGCTGGCTCCCGGCGTCGAAGCGATCAAAAAGTCCGTTCGCGAAAAAATGGCGCTCTTCGGCTCTGTCAACAAAGCTTGACCTTCACACAAAAACCACGAATTTTCTCGTGGTTTTTTTTATGGGGATGGTATAATAGAATGGCAAGGGAGCGATGGCCGTGGAATACCTGTTTTCCGAATTTGATTCCTGGAAAAGCGAAAACCAAGCATTTTATGAAGAACTCCAGGAACACGAAGCGGTTCTGTATGACCGATTCTATCCCGTATTTGCCGTTTTGGAACACATCGAATCGCAGGTCCGTGATCATCGGTTGCCGTTTGACGATGATCTCCGGAAAATTTTTGATGTCGGTTTGGCTTTTCTTCACGACCAGTTTGAAAGCTGCAAAATGTATCTGGAAACCAATTTTCACAACGATCTCCACGCATTCTTGGAATTCGAGACGGTCGTTCACTACGTTCTTTACGTCGAAGACCTCCGGTATGAATTGAAAGAAAAAAACATCGAGTATGACGAACGAATCATCGACGAATTACTGGATCGACTCGAGAACATTCTTCTCACCCGGAAAATGCCCGCAGAAGATTTGGGCTTGTACGTCGATGATCGCCTCAAAGCGTTGGTCGGCGATCACAATCGCGAAATCTACGGGATCATCGACATCTTCAACGATGTCGCTGAAACTCTGGGACTGTTTCTGTACGAAGATAATGACATCATCATCGGAAAAGATCTATAAAGGAGACCCACTATGAACCGCAAACAGTATCTGATCTCCGTCATCGCCCTTGGCGTCGGCGGCATCGCTCTCATCGTCACCAACTATATTTGGCAATACATGAATCAAATTTACCCGGTAGTCATCGTTCTCGTCGCTTATCTCTTCCTCAAGTACAAACTGACCTCCCCCATGCAACTGTTCACCACGAAGTTTTCGATGCTGGTCGATTATGACCTGGACGTCGAAGGCGCCGTAGCTTTGGCGGAAAAAGCCTACGTGGACGCCCCGACCAACGCCATGAAGGCCATTTACCAAACTTACTACGGCATGGGTCTTTATTATGCCGGACGTTACCAAGAGGCCATCAAGATCCTGCAGATGATCGATCTGAAGAAATTGAACGTCGTTTATCATGGACTGATTTGGGCTTTTGTTTGCTACGCCGCCTATGAGAGCGAAGACATGGAAACCTTCGACATGACCTTGGATCGGATCAAGAACGTCCACCATCAGATTCCCGCTCGGTACCAAGGATTCATCGGTGGATACATCGAGATCCTCGAGGCCATCAAAAACATCGACGTTTCGTTGGACCATTACAAAGAAACGATCGAGAAACATTTTTCCCGTGAAGACGGCTACATCTCCACCAAATTGATTTATAACTACCGAATGGGAGTTTATTATCAAAAACTGGGAGAAGAACTCGAAGCCGACCAATGCTTCGCTTTCGTCATCGCCAACGGCAAGAATCACCATACCGCTCTGCGCGCCAAAACGATGTTCAAAGGCCTCGTGAATCCCGAAGACTTCATTTATGTCCCCGCCGCACCCGAGACCGCCGTCGTCGACTCTCAAACTCCGGACGCCGTTACTCCCGAGTTGTCGGACGCCCCTTCCGAACCAGAACCCAAAGAAGAAAAAGAGAAAAACGAATAAAAAAAAAACCGCTTGAGCGGTTTAAATGCGAAAGGCAGGAAAAATCCTGCCTTTCTTTAATTATTAGCGATTTCTCGGTTTCATGTGTGGAAACAACAATACGTCGCGGATCGACGGGCTGTTCGTCAGTAGCATCACCAATCGGTCGATGCCGATGCCGATGCCGCCGGTGGGAGGCATCCCGTATTCCAAGGATTCCACGAAATCGTTGTCCATCTCGTTGGCCTCGTCGTTGCCCAAGGCCTTTTCCTTCAATTGGTTTTCAAAACGTTCGCGTTGATCGATCGGGTCGTTCAACTCGGTGTAGGCGTTGGCATATTCCCTGCCGTCGATGAACAATTCGAAACGTTGCGTGAAACGGGAGTCCTTCGGATCTTTTTTGGTCAATGGCGAAATCTCGATCGGATGTCCGTAGACAAAAGTCGGCTGAATGATCTTTTCTTCGCAATAGGCTTCGAAGAACAGGTTGACGATGTGACCGATGCCGAAATGCTGAGGCTCCACCCGCAGATGATGTTCTAAAGCCAATTGCTTGGCGGCTTCGTAATCGTGGATTTGGAAGAAATCGATTCCGGTTTGTTCCCGGATCAAGTCGACCATATGGGCCCGACGCCAGCCTTTGGCGAGGGAAATCGCCTTTTCCCCGTATTGGAGTTGCGTGGTTTTCAAAGTTTCTTCGGCGATGGAAACGATCAGATCTTCGCAAAGATCCATCATTCCTTCCAAGTCGCTATAGGCTAAATACAACTCGATGGTCGTGAATTCCGGATTGTGTTTGACGTCCATGCCCTCGTTGCGGAAAAGTCTTCCGATTTCGTACACGCAGTCCAAACCGCCGACGATCAGACGCTTGAGATAGAGTTCCGGAGCGATTCGCAGGTAGAACGGCATATCTAGGGCGTTGTGATGAGTGATGAACGGACGGGCGTTGGCTCCGCCCAGAATCGGGTGGAGGATCGGGGTTTCAACTTCCAGATAACCTTTGCCGTTGAGGTAATTGCGCATGGATGCGATGATTTTGGACCGGAGAATCAAGGTTTTCTTGGAATCTTCGTTCATGATCAGGTCGACATAGCGGCGACGGTAGCGTTCCTCCACGTCGGTCAGACCGTGGAATTTTTCCGGAAGCGGACGCAAAGCTTTGACCAAGTGGATATACTTGGTCACGCGGATCGACAATTCCCCGGAATGGGTGATCATCGGGGTTCCTTCGACGCCGACGATGTCGCCCAGGTCGCCCTTGTCAAACAAAGAGTAGGCTTCCTCGCCGATGTTGTCGAATTTGACGTAAATCTGGATTTGTCCGAATTGATCTTGGATGTGGGCGAATCCGGCTTTTCCTTTGGACCGTTTCGTCATGATCCTGCCGGCAACGCGGACGAGGGGCAGCGAGGGCGCGGATTCCAAATCGGCGGGAGTCAGCGAACCGAATTCCCGTTTGAATGTTTCCGTGTTGTGAGTCCGGTCAAAGCGCTGACCATAAGGGTCGATGCCTTTTTGCGAGAGTTCCGCAGCCTTGTCGCGGCGGATGATTTCTTGTTCTGTCCATTTGTTTTCCATAAATGGGGCTCCTATTCCGTATATCCGGTGGCGGTACGTAAAACTTGCAGGTTTTCTAGCATCACCGTGTAGTAATCGCGAACATTGCCTTCTCCGTCCACGCGGTCGGACATGGCAAAAGAGTGCATGATGTTAAATTCGAGTTTCAGCGGATCCCACTCGGGAGAGGTTTGGGACAAAGCATCAAAAACGGCGTTGGAAAGCGGCGAACTGGCATTTTTCTCGTAAATGATGTAGCGAATTTCGTGTTCGAGAGCTTGTTGGACCGCCAGTTCTTTCTGTTGGGTGGTGAATTGGTCCGCTTCTTCGTGATACCCCGGGGAGACCGGATAATTCTTCAAACCGTAATCATGTTCCAAGTATCCGTATAGGTTGGTCGACGTCATGACGGCATGGGCGTCGACCCGGTCGAGAACGAGATCGTATTGAGTGTTCAATTCATTGAGTTTGGCAAGGAGGGTGATTTTATTGGCGGAGATTTCATCGGCCAAATCGGGATATCCGTTGGCGGAATCAGACAATTTGGCTTCCAAGAGATCAACAAGTTGAATCATCCGCAGAGGACTGATCCAAAAATGCGGATCCCAACCCAATAAATGATTTTCTTCTTCCTCTGCCAAAGGTTCTGTTGGTTCTTCGTGGTCATGGTCGACCGTTCCCGGAATCAGCAAGTCGGGCAACGCGGTTTCCAATTTTACCAAGGTGACCGGTTTTCCGGAGAAAACCCCGTTTACTTGGTTGTCGATGTAGATGTCCAGATTGGCCCCGACAAAGAAGAGATATTTGGCATTGGTCATCGCAATGATCTGTTTGGGAGACCAATCGATGGATTCTTGATGGGAACTTACTCCGGGGACGACTCCACAGGTGATTTCGGTGCCTTGGAGCAACGAATCCACAAGATATTCGATGGGGTACACCGTGACATAGATATCGAATCCTTCGGGATCGGTGCCGTTACAACCGACCGAGAGGCCTGCGGTCAACACCAACAGTAACAGAGCCAACCATCTTTTCATGACACATCACCGCTTCCGCAAGTCTTAATCTTTCTCTCCTATTATAGCGTAGGTGCGAAGGAATCGCAAATAAAACCAGCCTAAGACTCGGTCCTGGTTTCTTCGAGGATCTCGTACATTTTGCTAGCATCGTCCTTTTTGGCCTGATCGGCGACGATCAGGACGCGGAACCGCAGAATCTTCATCCCGTAAACGATTTTGATTTCGTCTCCCGGTTGGACTTCCGACGACGGTTTGGCATGCCGGCCGTTGATGAAGACGCGGTCGTCTTCGGCGATATCCTTGGCGACCGACCGCCGCTTGAAAAGGCGTGAGACTTTGAGATATTTGTCCAAACGCATAAAAACACCTCGTTTCTATGGAAGAACAAGGGATACGGCGAGTATCCCTTGTTCGTTTAACTTCATCCGTTTTTATCAGAATCGGGAACAGAAGAAACGGTTTCGACCTGCGCAGGAGTGGCCGGGGCATCCGGGGCGGGTTCTTTGTCTACACGCGGATCCGTCGCCAAAATGTTGTCCCAACGGGCCAGTTTTCCGGTTTGGACGATTTCTTGGATGTCTTCCTTGGTAAGGGTTTCGACTTCCAACAGGTAATGGGCGATCTTGCGGAGCAATTCTTCGTTTTCCTGCAGGAGGGTTTTCGCCCGGCTGTAGCATTCGTGAATGATCCGCCGCACTTCTTTGTCGATCTCGGTGGCGATGTTCTCGGAGAAATTCTTGTCGCGGGTATAGTCACGTCCCAAGAACACGGGACCGGAGTTTTGTTCGTAAGTGACCGGGCCAAGGTTTTCCGACATTCCATACTCGGTAATCATCGCTCTGGCAAGCGCGGTCGCGCGCATCAGGTCGTTGTGAGCTCCGGTGGAAATTTCCGAGAAAATGATTTCTTCGGCGACGCGTCCCCCTAGAAGCCCGGTAATGTTTTCCAACAATTCGGCGCGAGTGTGAAGGAATTGGTGTTCCTCTTCGGGAAGCATCAAATTGTATCCGCCGGCTTCTCCCCGGGGGATGATCGTGACTTTTTGAACAACGTTGGCATTTTCGAGTTTGATTCCGACCACGGCGTGTCCCGCTTCGTGGAAGGAAATGAAATTGCGTTCTTTTTTGGAGAACACCCGAGATTTTTTGGCGGGGCCCATCATTACGCGGTCCACGGCTTCGTCAATGTGATATAGTTCGATCTGCCGTTTGTTTTCGCGAGCAGCCAGCAGGGCGGCTTCGTTCATGAGGTTTTCCAGATCGGCACCGGTGAATCCCGGGGTCCGATGGGCGATTTCCTCGAAAGTGATGGCCGGGTTGATTTTTTTCTTGCGAGAGTGGACTTTCAGAATTTCGACGCGCCCCTTGATGTCGGGAACGCCGATGTAAATCTGCCGGTCGAAGCGGCCGGGACGAAGCAGAGCGGGGTCGAGAATATCCACACGGTTGGTCGCCGCCAAAACGATGACGCCGGAGTTATGGCCGAATCCGTCCATTTCGACGAGGAGTTGGTTGAGGGTTTGTTCACGTTCATCGTGTCCGCCGCCCAAGCCGGTGCCTCTTTGGCGTCCGACGGCGTCGATTTCATCGATGAAGAGGATGCAAGGAGCATTTTGCTTGGCAGTCTTGAACATGTCGCGGACGCGACTGGCCCCGACGCCGACGAACATTTCCAGAAAGTCGGAACCGGAAACAAAATAGAAAGGAACACTGGCTTCTCCGGCAACTGCCCGAGCAATCAAGGTTTTCCCGGTTCCGGGAGGCCCGACAAGGATGACGCCTTTGGGAATGCGCGCGCCCAGTTCGATGTATTTTTTCGGATTTTTCAAAAAGTCGATGATTTCCTGAAGTTCTTCCTTTTCTTCATCGGCTCCGGCCACGTCTTCAAAAGTCGTCTTTTGGTTTTTGGACAGTCTGGCACGGCTTTTTCCAAAGTCGAAAGCTTGCTTGTTGGCGCTGTTGGCTCCGCGGTTCATGTAAACGATCAAGCCGATGACGCCCGCGACCAACAAGATCGGAAAGAGAATATCCCACAGATTGTAGGTCGATCCGGGAGTGGATACATAGGTGATATCCGTTGCGGAAGTGGCGTTGTAGTCACTGATGATATCCGAGATCCGTTTCACATCGTTATCATTGGCCAAATAAGCGAAAATGACAAGGGAGTCGCGGTTGTCGGCGGTCACGGAGACCGTGTTTCCGTCCAAACCGGTCACTACGGTTCCCGCTTTGAACTTGATGAGCGCTTTATAGAACGAATCGTTGATTTCTCCGGAAACGGGAGTGACCTCGACAGAAACGACGTTGCCGTCGCGCAAGGCGGATTCCAACTGGTTGGCGGACAATTCGATCGGGGAATTCAGGTTTCCAAAGCTGACGATGACGGCGATCGCGAGCAAAACCAAAATGGCGATCATCACGAAATGGGATGTTCGGCCGCCGAGGGGTTTCTTCTTCGTTTGTTGGGTGTTGTTTTCGGCCATGGGTAGACCTCCTTGTTGGGATTACTTCTTGTAGACTTCCGCTTTGAGGATGCCTACGTACGGAAGATTGCGATATCGTTCGTCGTAATCCAGGCCGTATCCCACGACGAACGCTTTGGGAATGACGGTTCCGACATATTTCGGAGTGAAGGGCACGATCCGCCCTTCCGGTTTATCCAAGAGCGTGACGACTTCAACGGACGCCGCGCCACGGTGGAGAAGCAGTTTGGTGATGACATCGAGGGTTTTCCCGGTGTCGACGATGTCCTCGGCGATCAACACATGCCGGTGACTGACCGATGCGTCCAAATCCTTTGTGATTTTGACGTCGGAAGAAGAGGAGATGCCTCCGTGGTAGCTGGAAACGCCCATCAATTCGATTTCGCAATATAAATCGATGTTTTTGATCAGTTGAGCCATGAAAGGCATGCAACCTTTGAGGAGGCCGATGATCAACGGATCTTTGCCCTGATAGTCTTCGGTGATCTGTTTTCCCAAGCGGACACAGATTTCCTCGATTTGTTTTTCCGATACAAGGATTTTTTCGATGTCTTTTTCCAACATGGTCATTTTCCCCTTTGGTAATGAATCGTGATTTTTTGTTCTCCCCCGCGGGCAAGGACCCCGACTTTGTATCCGGGAACCCAGATGATTTCATCATTCGCATTGACGAGGACGACCGCCTTGTCCCGCTCTTCGCGGGGCACTTTTAGGTCAATCATCAAATCGGAAATCTTTTTGGTTCCCCCGGGAAGACGAATCCGGTCTCCGGGTTGTCGCGTGCGGACGGTGATCGGGAAGACTAAATCTAGATTATTATACCATAATTCGAGGAAAATACCATCTACAACACACGGATTTTGGCTGATGATAACGGTATCTCCGTTGGGGAGCGGAAAGGTTCCCGGACCCGAGAGGGAAAGGGTAAAAGTGGTGATTCGATGGGGACAAATCTGGAAACGCAGGATATCATAGCGCCGCAGAATCCGGAGGTTCATGCCCAAGGATGTTTGGGCATTCGGTTTATCCGTTTTTGCCAACCGCAAGGCGCTTTCCAATTGCCGATGATTGATTTCCAACCGATTGTCGGATAGACGGTCTGCAATCTTTTTGACGACATCGAATGCCACGATCCGATCAAGGGTACGGAAAACCGCGACCGGAACATCCGCGCTCGTCTCCGAAAACCGGACCGAATCGCGGAGAAAGTCCCCACTCATCCGGTCGATGAGGACATAGGCATCGCGAATATACTCGGACAATTGGCTGATTTTTCGTGCATATTCCGGTTCTTCCTTTGCCAAGGTCGGAAGGATGTGGTGACGGAAGCGGTTGCGGGTATAATGGTCTTCATCGTTGGAGGCGTCTTGACGAAAGGGAAGATTGTTGGTTTGCTGATAGGCCACGATTTCTTTTTTGGTGACTTTTAGCAATGGGCGGATCATCGAAATCCCGTTTTCTTCGGTTTGTTCGGCCATTCCGGCATATCCGATAAACCCCGATCCCCGAACCAACCGCATCAAGACCGTTTCCGCTTGATCATCCGCATGATGCGCCAAGGCGATCTTGTTTGAACCGGTACGTTGCGCGACTTCGCGGAAGAAGGCATATCTTTCGGTTCTGGCATACTGGTGGAAATTACCGTTTTTGACCGGAGATAGTTCAGTGCCAAAAAAAGGGACCCCATATTCTTGGCAACAGTTTCGGACAAAATCGTATTCTTCTTCGGAGGCGGTCCGCATGCGATGGTTAACGTGGGCCACCGACAATCGAAGATGAAGGCGTTCCCTAAGGGAACACAATTGGTCCAAAAGGACCATGGAGTCGATTCCTCCGCTCACGGCGACGACGATCGCGTCGGAATCTTCCAGTAAATCCAAATTCATCAAAGGCACGGGATCGCCCCCTTCGTCAGATACCATCTATTATACAAAAAAACCTCCGCATTGACAAATGAGGATGATCCCGTTGTCTTGGATATGGCAAATTATATACATGTTTTGTGAGTATTTTATTATGATTTTGAGTTTTTTTGCATCGCTTTCCGATGGAAGAAAGCCCGACGTCTTGTTTTCGGGTTTTTGTGATATAACCCGACTTTTGCAGTATGAACTATTATGATGACTTCTATTCACTACAGTTTACAACAAGGTCACTACAA
>JAKLGB010000026.1 GCA_022710895.1 Bacillota bacterium | reverse complement strand
CAACAATGATCTGCGCTTGCGGATGGATGTTATGGAGCTTGATCAAAAAAGCGGTATAGGCGTCCCGGTAGGCATTGACCAAAGCGGTTTTGTTTTCCGGGGTCATCGAAGCGTAGCCGCTGGCATTGAAATCGTTGGTTCCGAGGTTGACGACAATGACATTTGGAGGAAAATCGGAATGATCCCAGGTTCCCTGTGTGGTCAATACGGTGTTGCTCGCATCAATTCCGTAGTAGTCGTAAGCTCCAGGCATGGTTTGAGTCGCAGAGATGGAACCCCCGGTATTCCATCCGCGAGTGACCCCCCAACCGCTGGCGGCATTGATTTCAATGTCCGCATCCAACAGATAGGTCGTCAGATAAGCGAATCCGAGCATGCCGTTGGAATTGGCGGTCGTTTTCGGAGTGGCGGCGGATCCCAGGTTTCCGTAACCGGTCGAGGAGGATGCCGCGATGAACTGAATCCGAAAATCCTTTCCCCCCGGAGGCAGAAGGAAGGTTCCGTCGGTGGAAAGGTCGCGGAGGGCGGTGTTGGAATCGATGGCTTCGCTCCGTTTCAGCACTTTCACCGTATGGTTCCCAGCGGGAAGACCGGACACAAGGACGTATTCGGCACTGCTCTGATTGAGAATCAAGGTGGTTCCTTTTGTGGGATCTTCTTCTCCGTCGACCAAGATGACGATGTAAGGTTGTTTGGCCGGATCGGTGTAATGAGAAGCGGATAACGTGGCCCGAAGTTCGGTCCCTTGGAAAGCTACCTCGAAACCGCTGGCGGTATAAAAGAACTTGCGGCTTTGGGCTTCGGCGTCATACAAAGTCCGTCCGAGCCAACGAATTTTGCCGGAATCGTTCAAATTGTCACCTTCCAAATGCGAAATATAGTTTGGATCCACGATCGTTACGGACACTTGGTCCGAATAAGGCGAGTCCGAATATCCGCTGCCTGTGGCTTTGATTTGTACTAGATAGGTCCCCGCCGAGAGGACGAGAAAGAGATTGAAGCCGTTGGTGACATTGTATTCGGCGATTGGATTGTTGTCCACATCGGCGATCCGCAGCCGGTATTTCCCCGCGTGTTCCACCGGGGAAAAAGAAACGAGGTTGGCGTTCACAGCCAAATCCGAAGGAATCGACAGCGATGCCAGCGTGGTGGTTGTCGTCGTAGTGGTCGTGGAAGTCGTGGTGGTTGTGGAAATGGTTGTGGTTGACGTCGTTGTCGTGGTACTGGTGGTCGTCGGGGAAGTGGTCGAAAGGGACGTCGTAGAGACGTCGCAGGCCGCAATCAAGAAGACGAACACGACAAAGAAAAAGAGTAAAAACGGTTTTTTCATGTTGAACCTCATATTTGTAACTTAACCGATAACTTAATTATATGTGAGCGATTCCGTTTTGTCAAGAAAGCGTTTACCGTTTTTTGTAAAAAAAAGGAACGTTGAAAATCACGTTCCCGGCTTTTGAAAGACGATGCAGTCCTGATGGTTGTCGTAAGTGATGATCCATCCGAAACGGCGGGCCAGAGGCGGCCAACAGGAATCGGGATAAAAAGTGACGTGCGTGACATCGCGAAGATACCACCATTCGGTCCAATTCACAGGAAGAAACGCAGTGTGTATGGCCAAATAGCCCCCCGAACGTAGTAATGAATCCAGTCTCCGCCACTCGGCAGCGGGGTCTTGGAAATGTTCCGCGACCTCCAAAACCGTTACCAAGTCGTACTGACGGCCCAAGACGAGGGGATCGGGAGCGAACCACGGGTCATACTCGCACACGCGATGACCCAATGAAATCAACTGTCGGGCCATTTCGCCCGTGCGTCCCGCTCCGAAATCCAAGGCATCGCCGGGGAGAACAAAGGGAACGATCGCTTCGTCCACAAACTTTTTCACCCAACGAACATAACCGGGATCCACCCGCTGGGAATGTTGTTCATAACGGGCTTTTTCGGTCAAAAGGTCGGGGAATAGCGATGGATCTTTTTGCAGCAATCCGCATCCTTGGCAACGACGGAAAACCATTTTACCTTCCTGAACCGGGAGGAAAACGGTCCCGCAATGCGGACAATCAGTCGACGAATTCGAATTCATAGTCACCGATGCGGACCATGTCGCCGTTTTGGACGCCGGCTCGGCGAAGAGCATCGTCGACCCCCATCACACGCAGAGAACGGGAAAGGCGGCGGATCGATTCTTCGTTACCGAAGAGGGTCTGTTCGATCAAACGGTCGATTTTCGGACCGAAAGCTTCATAGTTTCCTTCTTTGAGCTTACGCACGGCAAACCCGGGATCCTGAGATTCAAGACCGAAATAGGTGCTGTCGTTTTCATGCGCTTTCTCTTCTTCATAGATGTCGAATAACGGGGTTTTCTCCAGCAGTTCGGCTGCTTTTTGCAGCACGGGTTTCAACCCGCTTCGGGTCAAGGCGGATACCGGGAACACCTCTACGTCGGCTTCCAACCGCTTACGGAGGTTGTCCAACCGGGTTTCGGCGCCGTCGGCGTCCATTTTATTGGCCACGAGAATCTGCGGGCGTTTGGTCAGTCGCATCTGGTATTCGGCCAATTCGCGATTGACGGCCAGATAATCTTCATACGGATCACGTCCGTTGTCCGATAAATCGAGAACATGAATCAAAACGCGGGTACGTTCGATATGGCGAAGAAACTGTAATCCCAATCCCACGCCGCGACTCGCCCCTTCCAAAATGCCGGGAAGATCGGCCATGACGAAACTCTTCACCCCTTCGACATCGACGACGCCGAGGTTGGGGACGATCGTCGTGAAGGGATAGGCACCGATTTTGGGCTTTGCGGCGGAAACCGCACTGATGAAAGTCGATTTCCCGACGCTGGGAAAACCGATCAAGCCGACATCGGCCAACAACTTCAGTTCCATGCGCAGGTGAAGAGTAATTCCGGGTTCACCGTTTTCCTGAATCTCCGGAGCTTGGTTGCGGGGGGTTGCGAAATGAGTGTTTCCCCGCCCGCCTTTTCCCCCCTTGGCGACAACGAATGTCTGGTTGTGTTCGGTCAGATCGCAAATCATCCGGCCGGTTTCCGCGTCAAAAACGATCGTTCCGACCGGAACCGGAACGATGATGTCGTCGGCGTCGGAACCGTGCATGTTTTTTTGGCCCCCGTTTTTCCCGGCTTCCGCGATGATTTTACGCCGGTAACGGAGGTCGAGAAGGGTCGAAAGACCTTCGTCGGCTTGAAGAATGACACTTCCGCCTTTTCCCCCATCGCCGCCGAAAGGTCCCCCAAAGGGAACATACTTCTCTCGCCGCCAAGCGATGATTCCATCGCCGCCTTTACCCGATTTTACGGTTATTTCCACTTGGTCCACAAACATGGTAACACATCCTTATCCTGGTATAGATTATATCACGAAAACCCGCTGTCCCATCAAAAAAGAGCGAGTTTCCTCACTCTTCCAGTCGCAGAAAGTAAGCCACCCGAAAAATCGGAGCCAAAAATCCGACCTTTCGGAATCCGAACGATTCCAAAAACGCCTGCATCCTTTTATTATCGGGATGGGTATCGACCTTGACAGCTGAGAAACCCTCCGCTTTCACTAGGCGGACCGTATGTTCCATCAGGCGCCGGCCAATGCCTTGGCGGCGAAAAGCGGGGTCGACCATGATGCGGTGAACGACCAAAGCGGAACCTTCCGGCCATTTCAAAATTCGATAAACCTCATCGACGTCGGGTAGCAGCGACAATGAACCGACGACGACTCCGTTTTCTTCGTCGACCCAGAGCCCTTCTCTGTAAAGGTCCTTGGCGAAATCCGTCTTGGCCGGATAGGTTTCCGACCACTGGTCGATGCCGTCGGCATGCAATCCCCGAGCAACGATGCGAGCCAGTTCGTCCAACCGCGGGAGGTCGTCAATCGTTCCCTTGCGGATCATAGGGAACCCCTGCCGAAGACACCGTCGATGCGGTGGCTTTGAGCACGAAAAGGTTAAAATCATAGTTGAAATCATTGTTGCGATAGATCAATTGACACCGATCCACTTCTATGTTGACATCGGAGGCATAGATTTCTCGGAGTTCCAGTTCGGAGTTTGACCCCCTCAACACCAGTGCCGAAGCGTGAGTTCGGAACCATTGCAGATCGGTATCGACGGCTGTGATGTTCACGGTTCCGAGGATCGTGCCGGTCTCCACCGAAGTTTTCGTTCCGCTCAGATCCAAATCAAGAAGAGCGGCCGTTCCTGTTTTCAAGGTGAGAGTTCCGTTTTCTGTTTTCATCCGGATGGAACCGACTTCAAATCCTTCGGTCGAAAAAGCGGTCTGAGTATTTTTTAAATCCACCTGGAAAGCGGAAAAATCCAAATAGGAAACGGTCAGAAAGCCGGAAACGGCAATGTTGACCGTGACAGAATCGATGGGGAGCGAAGCGGGAAGGAAGATTTCGACCGCCGAGGGCACCGGGTCGACATACGCTTCATACGTTTCTTCCGCGCCAAAGGCGATCATGATGGTTCCTGCTTCTTCGTCGACCGCCATCGTGAACGCGTTTTTTTGGGGATCGTTATCATAGAGAAAATGGAAACGTCCTTCCGGGGTGTCTTTGGAGGTGTACAGGTGGATGATTCCCACTCCGGCGGTGATGGAGAGGTCATAAGTTTTTTGAGCACTGATGGCTTGTGCGAAGTCGACGGTATGGGTTTCTTCTTGCAGATGCTGCTGTTCTCGGGTGCGAAAAACCAAGTCATCCGTGGCCTGAAGTACGGCTTTCCCTAACCATCCCGGCCCGAAAACGACCAAGATGATGATGACGTAAGCAATCACCGCTTTTTTGCGGTCATTGACCCCGATGGCACGGAATAGGGTGAGCAGCGACCATTGTTTCAAAGCAGCATTCCAGCCGGATACATCGCGGTTGGCCAAAAGGCCATGGGCACGGATTCCGGTTCGGAGGATCGTTCGAATCAGGAAGAGAATGATTTCTACAAGAATCAGAGCTACAAGGATGAAAAACAGGACGTCCGAACCGAGCCAAAGACAGAGCCACAGTCGCCCCCAACCACTGGAAAATTTCAACAACGATAAAGCGGGGAAAACCCGCCAATTGGCCGATAAATAGGAATAGCCAAAAAAGAGGATCAAAGCGAGGGATGCACTCAACAACAGTCCCAAAAGCGCGGTCACAAGCACCGTTTTGGCTTTTTGTCCCCCACTCATCGTTCGGCGATTTCCTTGGTTCCGTCCGAAGGAACGGCGAAATAGATCGGGGCTTCGATTCCAAAGGCCTGACGATATCCGTCGATGACGGCGGAGCGGAACGAATCCAGACAGTTTTGCGGGACGAGATTGACCGTGCAACCTCCGAAACCCGCTCCGGTCATGCGCGCACCGATGGCTCCGTTCGCCAAAGCCAGATCGACCAAAACATCGAGTTCCGCGCAGGAGACTTCGTAATCGTCCCTGAGGGAGCGATGTGATGCGGTCATCGCTTGGCCAAAACCGATCAAATCATCGGCCAAGAGTTGCCGATGGGCATTTTGGGTCCGGATGTTTTCGGTCACCGCGTGTCGAGCCCGACGAAAAAGGACATCGTCCTTCAAATCGGATGCGTATTCGGCGAATTGCTCGAGGGAAAGATCGCATAGTTCCCGAATCGGGAGTCTTCGCTGAAATACGGCTTTGGCCGCTTCGCATTGCGCCCGCCGTTCGTTGTACTTCGAATCGACCAGACCCCGTTTGACTTTCGAGTTGCAGATGACGATGGTGTGTCCGTGGAGATGGAGCGGAACTTGGGTGAAGTCCAAGGTGTTGCAATCCAGCAGTAAACCATGTTCTGCTTTGGCATTGGCGATCACAAACTGATCCATGATGCCACAATTGACCCCGATGTATTCGTTTTCCACTTTTTTGCACAAGACGGCAAGATCCGGACGAGAAATGCCCAGTCCGAACAAGTCGTTCATCATCACCCCGATCAACAATTCGATCGATGCGCTGGAGGATAATCCGGAGCTGTTGGGAAGATCACCGAAGACCGCCACGTCGAATCCGCGGTCGATAACCATCCCCCGGATCCGCATTTCGCGGATGACCCCCTTGGCATAATTGGCCCAATTATGATTGGGGTTGAAGTCCAAATCGGACAGCGAAACGGTGACGATGCCGACCGATTCGAAATTTTGCGAAAAGAAACGAATGGTTTGGTCCTCACGCAATGCAATGGCACCGTAATTACCGATGCTCAAAGCACACGGAAAGACAAATCCGCCGTTATAGTCGATGTGTTCACCGATCAGATTGACCCGACCGGGAGAGAAAAAGGTGCGAATCCCCGGGCGAGAACCGAATGTCTTCGAAAAAATGTGCCGAACTTGTTTATGCATGATAATCACCTCTTAATTCGAATCCATTATACCGTAAAAAACCGATTTTGACAAGAAAGCGTCCCAAGGGATCCATGCGAAAAAAAACAGGCCTTTCGACCTGTTTTACGCTTGCGGATACACCGACGCTTGTTTTCTGTCTTTGCCCAGCCGTTCGAACTTAACGACGCCGTCGATCAAAGCGAACAATGTGTCGTCTTTGCCGCAGCCGACGTTAGTTCCGGCGTGGATTTTCGTGCCGCGTTGGCGAACGATGATCGAACCCGCCGTGCAGATTTGTCCGTCCGACAATTTGGTTCCCAACCGTCTGCCGGCCGAATCACGGCCGTTTTTGGTCGAGCTAACGCCTTTCTTCGAGGCGAAGAACTCCAGAATTTGACGCAGATTGAAGACCATAGGAAACACCTCCCGATAGATTTTAAATGAAAGTTGATACGATTATGCAAGAACGATTTCGTTGACGGTCAGTTTCGTGTAGGGTTGACGATGGCCGTTTTTCTTATGATAATGCTTTTTCGGCTCGTACTTGAAAACGACGATTTTTGGTCCCTTGCCATGTTTGACGACGGTCGCTGTGACCGAAGCGCCTTTGACATAGGGCTTTCCGATTTTTGTGGTCTCACCGCCGACCATCAGGACTTTGTCGAACGTGACCGTCGAGGCAACCTCGGCGTCCAGCAATTCGATGTAGATTTCCTGACCGGCTTCCACTCGGACCTGTTTTCCACCCGTTTCAATGATTGCGTACATATGCGCACCTCCTCATAATTAAGACTCGCCATCATGGCAACATTGCTGTTTTAGGCCATTCCTGAGCGGTATGCATTGCATACGAAAACATTATACACGAATCACCTTTTCAAGTCAACAAAAATCGACTGGTTTTCCCCGGGATAACGGAACCCCCACAGGGACCGGATTTGATCGGTCTGAGCCAAGATTTCTAAGGTTTCCGACCATGGCATGATGGGACTTTCGAGCCGATGTTCGGCGATGCAACGGATCGTTTCCTCGATTTCGTATTCCATCCCGTTGACCCGGTGGGGAAGGGTTATGGTTCGAAGGGGTTGACCTTTTAGGTCGCATAGGGTAGCCGTTTCCGTCGCCCAAAATCCGGGAATCCGCACCACCCCTTCGGTTCCGACGATTTTGGCTTCCCGTCCCCCGTCTTCTTCGATCGAGGCGAAAAGCACTGCTTTGGCATCGGGATAATCGTAGACGATCTTGGCGGTTCCGTCCACTCCGGTGGCGGTGAACCGTGCCTTGGCGGTGATCCGATTGGGGACCCCAAAGACGAGATTGGCCAAGGTGATCGGATAAACGCCGACATCCAACAGGGCTCCGCCGCCGAGGGCCGGATTGAATAAGCGGTCTTCGGGAGGATTGGTGGAGCGAAAGGCGAATCGCGCTTCCAGGGAAATGAGGGATCCGATTTCTCCGCTTTTTACGGATCGGCAGGCTTCTTGGACCGCCGGCAAAAAGCGGGTCCACATCGCTTCCATCACAAAGAGCCCGTTCTCCCGGGCGATGGCGAACACTTCTTCGGCTTGGGGTCGGTTGAGCGTGAACGCTTTTTCACAAAGAACATGCTTCCGCGCCCGAAGACAAGCCAGCATGTGTTCGTAATGGAGTCCGTGCGGGGTGGCCACATAGACGCAGTCGACATCGGGATCGGCGAGCATTTCCCCGTAGGACCCGTACATGGTCGCAATCCCGTACCGTTCTTGGAAGGTTAAGGCCCGCGAGCGATCGCGGGAGGCCACGGCCTGTAGTTTGACCCCGATGCCGTTGGCGGCTTCGCAGAATTTTTGGGCGATTTTGCCCGCCCCGAGAATTCCGAACCGGATTTCCATGATTCCACCCCCTCTTCATTATATCTTATCCTTGTTCAAAGAAAAAGACTTCTTTTCAGAAGTCCTTTTGGAAAATAATGGGTCAAGCTTCAACCGATTGAATGGGATGGGCAGCAAGGTAAATGTCTTCGAACAGCGCCATCCGTGCGACTTGGTGCTTGGGATAAACCCACAGCCAAAGAATTCCCAAGGTGAAGATTCCGATGAAATACCAACCCAAGTAGCTCAAATCCAATGTGAACAATTGCATTTTCTTGCCGTTGGTGAGAACCATCGATTCCTTGATCGCCGCTTCGGCTTTTAAAGCCGGATCGCGATGGATCAAGTAGAAGCCCATCGAATAGGAATAGGCCTTGACGATTCCGGGAACGATCAGAAGCAGCGCCCAAAGGAAAGTGAATAACGAAGTGAGAAAATAAAGAAGCAGATTACGAACAAAATCATTTTGGAAACCGGAAAGCAGGGTCTCTTTCAGATCGGGGTCTTTCTTTTCCAATTCCCCGCGCCACACCCCCACCATGGAATATGATATGCCGGCGCTGATTGCCAAACTCACCAATTGGGCGAGACTGGAAGCAGCGTTCCCGGTGGATAACGTGGAAGTGAGGGCGCCGGTGACGAGCCAAACAACCAACAGGACGATGATGACGGGTTTGTATCGGCCGTTCAGAATCTGGACAGCCAAATCACGGTATTCTTGGTTTGATTTGATTGGGTTCATGATAATCCTCCTTTTTAGATTCATTGTAATCCACGGAGAGACAAAAATCAACGACAGGGAACGTTTTTTTTTCGGTTTTTTGTCTTTTTTCCGTATCGGGACATGATATAATGAAAACGAGGTGATCGGAATGATCTGGGAAATCGTCGGGGCCATCCTCCTCATCGCATTCTTGATCTATGGGTTTGTATCTTTCCAAATCTATCGGAAGGCCATCCGTACCGAGCGTTTTTCCACGGGCGGGTTGGTGGATCAGTCGGATCCGTTCTTTTCGAAATCCTGGGAATGGTTTCAAAACATCCCCAAAGAGACTGTCACCATCCGGGCTTACGACCATTCCATCCTTTCGGCGGTCTACCTGCCCAGCTTCGACAAAAATTCCACCAATACCGCCATCCTTTGCCACGGATACCACGGGGCCAACACCGACATGGTGATCATTGCGAAAATGTATAGCGAACTCGGGTTTAGAGTGTTGATGCCGGATGCCCGCGGACATGGGATGTCTAAAGGAAAATTCACATCCTTTGGCCACTATGAAAGTTATGATCTCCGCCGATGGATCCAATATCTTCTTCGCACCTACGGAGCTCAAGACTCTCTCTTGCTTCACGGGGTTTCGATGGGCGCTGCCACGATCCTCTTGGCTGCCGGATCAGGCCTCTCCGAAAACGTCAAAGCATTGGTTGCCGATTCTCCTTTCAGCAGTTCTTTTTCCGTCCTCGCGCGGGGGATAAAACCCCGAATCCTGTCGGTATTTCTACCTGGGGTATCCTTGATTTGCGGCTATTTCCATCGCTTTTTTCTTTCTCAAAGCAATGTAAAAAGAGCGGTTCGAAAATCGCATCTTCCGCTGTTTCTGTTTCACGGGGAAGAGGATGAATTATGTCCGTTTGCTCAAGCCAAACGTCTTTTGTCGGCGTCGACGTCGACGGACAAAAGACTATACGGAATTCCCAAAGCCAAACATGCGGAAGGTTATATCCGAGATCGGGAAGGTCTTGATTCTGCCATTCTTGCCTTCCTTCAGCCGTACTTCACCCTCCCCAAATCGGTTCTTCCCAAGAAAAAATGAGTTCAAGTTGAACTCATTTTTTTGTATTCATCCAAACCTGGGATTCGTAGGGGCGGAGAAGCTCCGGGGAGCCGAGCGGATAATTCCCTAAAATCATTTGTCCGCCTCCCGCACCGGGAAAGCGGGGAATCTTCGTCGTTTTTGCGGAGAAATTGCATAGTACGGTCAGCACGGTGTCACCTAAGATTCTTCGGTAGGCATAGATCCGGCGATGCTTGGGGAGAAGATCGGTGAAATCCCCGTACACGATGACCGGATGTAGTTTTCGCAAGGCGATGATCGTCCGGAAAAACGCCAAAATCGATTGGGGATCCTCGCGGTCTGCGGCTACGTTGATCGATTGATGGTTGGGATTGACTTTCAGCCACGGTTTTCCTTCCGTGAAGCCGGCATTTGGCGAGGCATCCCATTGCATCGGGGTCCGGGCATTGTCCCGCGATGCCCGACGAACACGCCGCATCATTTGTTCATGGCTGAGCAAAAGCAACTTCCGACCGGTGCGGTACATGTTCTGAGTCTCGATATCCTGATAATCGGACAAGTTCGGGAAGTCGGCGTTTTTCATCCCGATTTCTTGTCCTTGATAGATGAACGGGGTTCCCTGTTGGAAGAAAATCATGGTGGCGAGCATTTTCGCGGATTCTTTGTGATACGCCTCGGAACCGAACCGGGAAACGCTGCGCGGTTGGTCATGGTTTTCCAAATACAGGGAGTTCCAACCTTTTCCCTGCAAGCCTTCCTGCCAACGGGTCAAGGGACGTTTGAGGTTGATGGGGCGGAAGGGTTTGGGGAACCATTTGACGAAATGGCAGTCAGCTGCCATATGGTCAAACTGGAAAAGCATATCCAGTTCCCTAACGTTTTCGGAGATGTAGGTCAAGGCCGTTTTCGGAGAAACAAAAGCGGTTTCTCCGACCGTAAAGCAATCGTAGTGGGACAACACATCATCACGAAGTTCGGAAAGATAGGCGTGGATTTTTGGGTGGTTGAGATAATGTTCTTTTCCTTGGAGGATCAGAGTGGGTTTTCCGTTGGGCAGTCCGTCGGCTTTGGCGATCAGGTTGATCACATCGCATCGGAAACCGTCCACTCCCAAGTCGAGCCAGAACCGCATAATGTCTTTGACTTCTTGGCGAACCTCCGGGTTGTCCCAATTGAGATCGGGTTGTTTTTTGGAAAACAGGTGAAGATAATAGGCTTTCCGTTCGGGATTCCATGTCCAGGCTTCACCGCCGAAAAACGAGGTCCAATTGCCTTTTTCCGTTTTCCAGTGATAGAAATCGCGGTAACGGGGCTCATTGCGGACCGAAGCTTGAAACCACGGATGTTCGTCGGAGGTGTGATTGACCACCAAATCCATCACCAACCGGATCCCCGCTTGGTGCAAGCCGGCGATCAATGCCTTCATGTCCTCCATCGTTCCAAATTCCGGTTGAATCGCCCGATAATCGGAAATGTCATAGCCGTTGTCATCGTTGGGCGAAGCATAGACAGGGGATAGCCAGACGATGGAAACCCCCAAATCCCGCAAATGAGGGATGCGACTGAGAATTCCCGGCAGGTCACCGAAACCGTCGCCGTTCGAATCCTGAAAACTCCGAGGGTAGATCTGATAGACGACGCCTTCGCGATACCATGTGTGTTTCATTCAGTCCCTCCGCAGAAGATGCCCCAGAGCCCGTAAAAGGTGCCCGTTGAGCAACTCGACCAAAGCCAGCATTTGTTGCATCCGGATCACGCCTCCGGAAAAGACGACCATCGAACGCAAAGGGGTTTCGCGCATCGATTGTTCGACCATCCGTCGATAAACGGGATCGGCACCCTGAATGCGGGTGGATCCCATCGCCATCGCTTTTTGCGCCAGATACGCCCCCAACCGCGTCACGGAAATATCCTCCAGATTGCTGTTGAGATCGAACGGGCGTCGTTTCTGAACCCGAACAGGTTGTTTCTTACGTCCGATCAAGGCTTCAAAATCCGCATCGGAAAATTTCAAACCACCGCAGATGCGATAAGATTCCGCTTTCATAAAATTCATGGCGTAATCTTTCTGCCCCGGATTTTCCAGTCGTAATGGAGCGGAAAGCAACAACGTTTCCGCATCTTTGCGGATCTGAACCGTATAATCTCCGGAATCGGAAACGAACATTTTGATGGCCGGTTCGAAATACTGGAAATCCGCCTCGGTCAGCTGAAAACGAACGATGGTCTCCTCGCCGGGGGCTAGGGCGATTTTTTTGAATTGTTTCAACTCGATGGCGGGTTTGAACTGCCGATCCTGATTGTTTTCTATATATAGTTGGACGACTTCTTTTCCGAACCGGTCGCCTGTATTTCGAACCCGGACACTAACGGAAACCGCTCCGGGAACTCGCAGAATGTCACGGTCAAGGGTTAAATCGGAATACTCGAACCGAGTATAGGACAATCCGTATCCGAAGGGGAACAAGGTAGGAATTTTTGCCGAGGAATAATAACGGTATCCGACATAAACGCTTTCTTGGTAATGGACTTCGCCGTTGCCCAACGCATAATGACCCCACCATGGGGCTTCTTCCAAATGAGCGGGGAAAGTTTCGGCGAGCCGACCACTGGGATTGACTTTTCCATAGAGAACGTCGGCTAAAGCCCCCGCGCCCGCTTCTCCCAACAGGTAGGCATTGACAATGGCCTTGACATCGTCTTTCCAGGGCATCAAAACAGGAGATCCGATTTGCAAAACGACGATGACGTTGGCATTGACCGCACAAGCGGCTTCGACCAAAGCCTGATGTCCCCGGGGCAGATTTAAGTGCCGGCGGTCATAACCTTCCGATTCGTATTCATCGGTCAAACCGACGACCACGATGACCTTGTCCGCTCCCGTGGCGAGGGCTTGGGCTTCAGCCAACAACTTTTCGTCCCATCCGTCCCCTTGGAGCGTGTATCCCTCCGCATATTGACAATCGGCTTCCGGAGGCATCCGGTCAAGCAAAGAGTCCACTTGGAAGGGATTGATATGGCTGGAACCTCCGCCTTGATATCGGGTTTCCCGGGCCAAGCGGCCGATCAATGCCACTTTGTCGGTCGGAGCCAGGGGGAGGATCTGTTCGTCGTTTTTCAAAAGGACAATGGAACCTTCCGCGATTCGACGGGCCAACGCATGGTTGTCCGCTAAATCGAAATCCTCGATTCGGTTTGCGGATTTGGATTCCACAAGGGCAAGGATGCGACGCACAGAGGCGTCGATTTCCTCGACCGAAACGATTCCGTGGCGAACTGCCTTTTCCAATTGATGGACGGAATAGACATAACCGGGCATTTCGAGATCGAGGGTTGCCTTCAACGCTTTCGGACGGCGGTTGACGGCGGTCCAGTCGGAGACGACGACTCCTTGATATCCGAATTTTTTTCGTAAAACGTCATCCAGCAGCACCGGGTTCTCGGAGGCATAAACGCCGTTGACTTTATTATAGGAGCACATGACCATCGCCGGGTTTTCTTGAAGAGCTCGACGGAAAGCCTGGGTATATATTTCAAGGAAGGCGCGTTCGTCAGCCACGGAATCCGAAATCATTCGATAGGATTCTTGGGAATTGAGCGCAAAGTGTTTCAAACAAGCTCCGACATTTTTCGATTGCAGACCCCGGACAAAAGCCGCCCCCATTTCCCCGGAAACGACGGGATCTTCCGAATAATATTCAAAATTCCGGCCGCACAGAGGACTGCGCTTGATGTTCATCCCCGGGCCCAGCAAAACCTGGACATCTTTGTTCAGGCATTCCTTGGCGATGCCTTCCCCCATCTGAAACGCCAGTTCGGGATCGAAGCTGGACGCCACGGTGACTTCGGCGGGGAAGCAGACCGCCTGATAGCTTTCCTGAATCTCGATGCTGTTTCCCGACTCGAGTTGTTTCCTCAATCCGTGAGGTCCGTCGGCCATCATGATTGAAGGAATTCCCAAACGGGGAATCGCAATAGTGTGCCAAGCATCCGCACCCACGAGCAGAGCGCATTTTTCGGAGATGGTCAGTTCCCCCAACAATTTTTCGATGTCCATGAAGTCCTTTCCCGCAGTTTTTTTTCTGCGTCCGATGACGGCGTTTCATTCATATTCATTATATCATCCGTTCTCAAGAAAAGCACCGACAAATCGAAAACATTGAAAACAAAAAAAGGTCACCCCTGGGGATGACCTATGACGACGATGGCGACTCCAATAGGATTCGAACCTACGACCGTCGGATCCGGAATCCGATGCTCTATCCAGCTGAGCTATGGAGCCAACACACAATATTATATCACATAATCCATTTTGGGCAAGCAGGAAAAGTTGCGAACTTTCGTGCTTCCGTGATGGGAAAGGACAAATGGCGACCCGAACAGGATTCGAACCTGCGACCGACGGCTTAGGAAGCCGCTGCTCTGTCCAGCTGAGCTATCGGGTCATCGTTTCATATTATACCATTTTTTTGACAAGGGGAACCCTCTTTTGATTGGAGAAAGTCGAAACTACTCCCGGCGGTTTCTCATCCGATTTTGGACTTGTTTGTGAACTGAAAGCGTTATTATTGGCGGAAAGGGAAATTTCTTTGCAAATCGTGTTGACAAGTTCTCCGGACTTGCGTATAATCCGTTGCAAAATTGCATGACGAACGTTGAACGGTGTCCAGTAGGAATCGCCGTCGCGGCTTTAGAGAGTGTCCGGTCGGTGAAAGGACATGCCGTGGCGAAACCGAATTACCCATCGGGAGTTTGTCCATGGCCCATGCAGGGTGTGAGAGGCTTCGGTTTTTGGAGCGAAATTAGGTGGTACCACGGTTGTTCAGCCGTCCTTTTGCATAAGGACGGTTTTTTTATTGCTATTTCCGGGAGGGAAAAATCATGAGAGAAATTCGGTTTCAAAACGGCGCCCCGATGGCGCTGGAGATGCATAAAGCCCGTATCGTTCAGAAATTGCATCTGTTGTCCGCTGAGGATCGCCTGAAAGCTATGGGGGAAGCGGGATTCAATACCTTCCTGTTGCGGAGCGGCGATGTCTTTCTGGACATGCTGACGGATTCCGGTTCCAACGCGATGTCCGACGATCAACTCGCGGCAATGATGCATGCCGATGACGCCTATGCGGGTTCCGAATCCTTTTTCCGTTTGGAAACCAAGATCCGGGAAATCTTCGGACATCGTTTCTTTCTTCCCGCGCATCAAGGTCGGGCTTGCGAAAACATCCTGATGAAAACTTATGTCTGCGAAGACTCGGTGGTTCCGATGAATTTCCACTTCACCACCACCAAAGCCCATATCACGCTCAACGGAGGTCGGGTGGAAGAACTCGTCTGTGAAGAAGGTTTGCGCGTGGTTTCCGAGGCCCCCTTTAAAGGCAACTTCGACTTGGAACGGTTGGAACGGTTGATTCAAACCGTCGGTAAGGAACACATTCCCTTCATCCGGGTCGAAGCCGGAACCAACCTGATCGGCGGGCAGCCGATCAGCCTAACCAACATGATCGGCCTTCGCTCCATTGCCGACCGTTACGGTCTGAAGTTATTGTTGGATGCTTCTTTGCTTCAGGATAATCTGTATTTCATCAAAAAACGGGAGTCGGCTTATGCTTCTCTTTCGATCCGCGAACTGACCCTCAAGATCGCTTCGCTGTTCGAGTTGATTTACTTCAGCGCTCGCAAGTTAGGCTTCGCCCGCGGGGGAGGGATCATCTGCCGAGACAAAACCGATTTCGATCGAATGAAAGATTTTGTGCCCCTCTACGAAGGATTTATGACCTACGGTGGCATGTCGGTACGGGAAATCGAAGCAATCGCGGTGGGACTGGAAGAGACGATGGACGAAGAGGTGATCAATCAAGGACCCGTTTTCATCCAATATATGGTGGATGAACTCGTCCGCCGTGGTATTCCCGTGGTTACCCCGG
>JAKLGB010000025.1 GCA_022710895.1 Bacillota bacterium | reverse complement strand
ACGATCGAGCCTCCTCCGTAATGGATCAAGACTTTCCGGGCGCCGTACTTGCGCAAAAGGGTTCCGACTTGATTCTCGGCGTTCTTTCCGAAAACGAATTCGGTCGGGCTGAAAAAGGTGAAATCATTCATGGGGATCCCTCCGATCATAAATCCATTATATCATGGATCGGGAAAAAACCCGACAACGATGTCCCCGGACGCAGTTTGACGGAAATCGATCGTAAAATCATTAAGAAGTCGTGGTATAATAATACAAAACAGGACAGAACGGCGGGATCTCATGAAGAATCTGGAATGGATAAAAACGGAATTGATCGCTCATCGCGGCTTGCACTCCAAAGACAAAAGTATTCCCGAAAATTCTCCCAAAGCCTTCGCCGCTGCCATCGAGCGCGGCTACGGCATCGAATGCGATATCAATCTCTTGGGCGACGGTACGCCGGTCGTGTTTCACGACAAAAATCTTTTACGGCTTTGCGGAGAAGACCGCGCGTTGAAGGATCTGACCGTGGATGACATCAAGAAATGCCGGTTGCTGGGCACCGATCAGGTACCAATGACGCTTCGGGAGTTCTTGGAATTCGTCGACGGACGTGTTCCGCTCTTGATCGAATTGAAACCCTTCGGTCCCTACCGTCCCCTCTGCGAGGCTTTCTGGGAGACCATCAAGGATTACCGCGGGGTTTGGGCCATGCATTCCTTCCATCCTTGGGCGGTGTTGTGGTTCAAGAAAAATCATCCCGAGGTCATCCGCGGGCAAATATCCGAATATTTCGAGCACGATCAAGATATGAGTCCGCTTCTCAAATTTTGCATGAAGCATTTGGTGTTCAACATTTGGACTCGACCGGACTTTGTGAACTATGGTGTCCACAACATGCCAAACCGGTATTGCGATCGCGCCCAGAGACACGGAATCGTTGTCATCGGTTTTGCCTCTCGCAATCAGGAACAATTCGATTTTTGTAAAAAGAGATATGCCAATTCGGTATTCGAATTCTTCGAACCCAGAGTCTCGAAATGAAAAAACTTCGCCCCCGAAAGGCGAAGTTTTTTTCGGTCATTTGAAGGTCATCAATCCATGTCGACGTCGAAGTTTTCCAACGTGGATGCTTTTTTGATGACTTGAGCGTCCCCGTGTTTCACGAAGAACATCGTGATGAACGCGGCGGCCACGAACAGTGCGGCGTACGGGAAGAGGATTTTACGGTCAAAGGCGTCCATCAAAATGCCGGAGAGAATCGGGGTCAAGATTTGGGCCGCCATCGAGAAGGTGTAGTAGAATCCGGTGTATTTACCGACGTTCGAGCCTTTGGACAGTTCGACGACCATCGGGTAGGAGTTGACGTTGATCGTCGCCCAGCCGATGCCCGTGAAGGCAAAAAGAATATACATCAAAATCGTGGTGACGCCGCTACCGGTGTCACGGATGAAAGACGCCAGCAGGAAGCAAGAAGCCAAAAGCGTGATTCCGATGAGGATCGTCTTCCGACGACCGATCTTGGTGGCGAGGAAACCGATCGGGACGAAGGCGACCAATGCGGCCCCTTGGGCGATTAGAAGCGGGAGGGAGAAATCCATGCCCAGAACTTTGGGGGCGTAGTCGGAAAATTTGGTGGTGACGGCATTATACCCGATGAACCACAGGAAAACGGAGGCAAGGATCAGCCCGAGTGACTTGCGTTTCTCTTTGGACATTTCCTGAACCGGTTCGTCAGTCTTTTCTTCTTCTTCGGTCAAACCGAATTGTTTTTCTTCTTCAATCCGTTCCAAAACGAGTTTGGGTTCGCGAACCTGCCAGAGGAAAATGCCCAAGAGGACGAGCATCAAAACCCCGACCGTCACGAAAGCGGCGGTATAAGCAACGTAAGAAAGCTTGCTCAAGCCAAAAAGCGCGAGGATGGCAATGGAGAGGATTCCCCCAAAGGTCCCCATGAGGTTGATGATGGCATTGGCCTTGGAGCGGAGCGGCTTGATCGTGACGTCGGGCATGAGGGCGACCGCCGGACTGCGGAAGGTAGCCATCGAGACAAGGGCGAGCAAAAGGACAAGGAAGAAAACGATGAAGGTTCCGGGTTTCTCGGCGGTCATCTGCCAAGCCTTTTCGCTCAAGTTGCCGTCATAAATACCGTCATAGATTTCGTCGGACCAGTAGGAGTATTCTTCTCGGGTCAGACCGTCGCCGCCGTCGATGACGGCATCTCTCATCGGCTGATAGGTTTGCTCGACCCAACGATTGTAAAAGAACGTCGCGATCCCATCAAAAAGGCCTCCGTCGCGCGCGGCTTGTTCTTCATCCTTTTCGGCTTTCAAGTCGGTGATTTGGAGTCCCCAGCGGACCAAATTCAGGTTATATTCGACCAGCCAAAGGTTATATTCGATTAAGGTGATGTCCCCGTTATCGAACTTCACCTGCATGGCGGTTTTCCCGTCTTTGTTTAGGATGGCGCCTTGCATGACTTCTTTTTCATGGGAATAGTCTTCATATTCTTGGACCAATGTGGTTTCTGATTCGATTTTTGCGGTTTGATAACTGTCTGCGAACGACAACCCGACGAATGCGAAGGCGGCTACCACGGTCCCGATGATGATATAAGGGGTCCGTCTTCCGTATTTGGAGTTGGTTTTGTCCGATAGTCCGCCAAACAGCGGCAGAAGGAACAAGGCCAAGATGTTGTCGAGGGCCATGACAACCCCGGACCAGGTTTGATTAAGACCGAATTTGTCAATCAGGATTTTGGTGATGACGGAATCATAGGTTTGCCAAAACATGGAAATCAGGAAGAATGCCAAGCCGACAAAAAACACTTTCTTGTAGTTCAATTTCATAAAGTGGTCTCCTTTTTCCTGTGAATCGCCCGGATTGCTCCGGGGAGGGATTTGATTACATTATATCATAGAACATCGGGAAAGCGTTTACCCAAAAATGAAAAAAAGAACGCCCGAAGGCGTTCAGCGCAAATGGATGCTCCCGGCGATATACCGAAGAGCCAATTCGTTTTCTTTGGTGGGATGGAAGGTCAAACTCGTTTTTTCGTCCAACCCGGATTTCATCTGCATGATCAGCACTTTGTCGGAGGCAAACACGGTGAAAAGGCCAACGACGACGAGGATGGCGGCCAATCCGAAGGCCAGGGCGAAGGAAGTGGTGGATTGGACCAAATTCAATGGGATCAAGCCGCGATAATTGAGATAAGCGATGACTAAGCCCAAGACGAAGAGAATCAGCCCGAACGTCCGGACGATGACCGGGCGACGGTGGAATTCATAATAATACTCGAATCGGTGGATCGAACGGAGGTCGATTTCGTTCATCACCTGCCGTTTGACGTAACGTCCTTTCGTCGATTCGCGTCCGAGGGTGTAAATGATCAACCGTTTGTCCGTGACTAAAATCGAACAGAACTTGTGTTTTGCCTGAAGGCTGCGGAATTCTTTTTGAACAACCTCTCCGCGGTCCAGGTTCACGTTCTTCATGATACGGTTTTTCATGGACGTCTCACCTCGCTTGGACATTATAAAATCATTGTATCGTATTCGTGGATGATTTTCAATAATACGACAGAGATTTCTCGATGAAACTGTCGATTTTTGGCGGATTCCCTTTATTTTCGTTTTTCCAGCCGAACGATTCCGTCAAAACATTTAGCTAATGCCAAGGACTCCCTACGCTTTTCACAAACCATAGTTGGAAGCTAAAGAACGGTTGGGTCCGTACAAACTCAATCCAATTTATTGCGTTTGGGAATCAATGAAAAACCGAGATCGCGTTTTTTGGCCGCGGTTTGAATCAAAACCTCCAATCCGACCGCCAAAAGAATCAGCAAGAACGTCCATGCAAAAACCGAGTCATAATGCAGATTGACTTTCTCCAGATAGAGCATGTTGCCGATGGAAGGCTGAGTCTGGGCCAAAAACTCGGCCATGACCAGCACCTTGATCCCCAATCCGGCCGATTGGAGGAGGGCAGTTTTGATTTGTTCTCCGATCAACGGAAGATAGCAATTCCACAATGAGGAAAAAAACCGGTCATCTTCTAGGCGGAACACATCGACCAATTCGGGATTGATCGAACGGATTCCGTCAGTCACAGCTTGGTAGAAAAGTGGGAATATCATCAGGAATGTGATGATATATGGAGTTCTGACAAACCCGGCCAGGATGAGAACGATGACCACGATGGAAATCACGGGTACCGTCCGAAGAACGGTGACGATCGGGTTCATAAAATGCCCGAATCCGGGGCGAAGCGCTCCCAAGGCTCCCAGTAGCAACCCCGCCAGGAGTGCGATCGACATCGAAACGATCAACCGCAGCAAGGTCGATCCGATGGCAGATAGACCCAACGAAGAACCAAAAATCGCAAAAAAGGCGCGAAACACCGAAATCGGTCCCGGAAGGATCCATTGTTGGGATACCGAAAGAGACGCGATGACCCAAATCAGAAAGAGAAAGAAAACGGATGCTGCCACCCACGAGAAGCGTTTCATCTCATCAGCCTCAAGGAACCCAATAGAACTCGTCCGTCGGAAGAGCTCCTCCGAGGAGGTTGGGGTTATATTGCAAAATCATGGAGAAATAGTTTTCCAGCGCATCCCGGGAGAGGTTGGCATCGACGAATGCCAGATGGCTGTTTGGAATGGCGGCGATTAAGACGGCCGCCGAAAACGGGTGTCCAAGCGAAACCGCCATCGTGGCGGCTTCTTCGGGGTTTTCATTCACGCGTTCGACTGAAAACCGCAAATCGTCAAGAATCGCCCTGGCCCGGGCGGAATCCAGCGTCGAACGAAGAAACACCCCGGCTTGGGGATAGGAAGATTCACCGGTCAGTTTCTGGTACTCGGCTTGTAAATCGATAATATCGAGGTCCGGCCGACTTTCCTTTAAAACGGACAAGGAAGGTTCCGCGGTCAGGATAACCAGCGAATCGTCCGCCAGGAACTGGGCGGTCGCGGTCGTCACGGCATCAACATATTGGAAAGTCGAAGTGATTTCGTTTTCCGACAGGATGTAGCGGAGGAGGATGTCAGAGGTTTGATTTTGCCCGAAGACAACCACCGTCCGACTTTGCAAGTATTCCAAAGTGAACGATTCGGTCGTTTGACCGACGAGGTAATAATTGCCCCAAACAACGGCTCCACCAAACCGATATCCGGCCCCTGAACCAATCAACTTGGCCCCGAGATTGGTCGGGGCGAAAATGACATCGTGGGATTCCGAGCCAAAGGCGGCGATTAGCGGATCAGCACCATTCACCACCGAAACCTCGTACCCTTCGTTATTTTCCTGAAGATATAGTTGGGCCAAGGCGGGTGAACCCGAGGGAACCATCAACGAGATCGGTTCCTCCGCCCGGCATCCGACAAAGACTCCGATTCCCAAAACCGTCAACAAAGCCAAAAGGATTTTTTTCAAAAATACCACCTCAATCCCACTTTAATTATTATACAATGTGCTACAATGGAAATATGTAACATTTGTTACAAAGAGGTGAGATTATGACTGATTTTCCTCTGTCGCGGTCACGACAATGGTCGGAGAATGCCGACAGTATCCGACATCTTCAGCCCGGAGAAATCTTATTTTGGGAAGGGGATCGCTGTCAATGGATCGGAATGGTGATTTCGGGCCGAATCTGTATCCGATCCCTTCACCTCGAGGGCGAAGAATACTTGATTCAAACCATCGAACCGAATCAGTTCTTCGGAGACGTCATGACCTTTGCGGACGCCCCTTGTTATTTGGGGCAGGTCGTCGCCGAGGAAGCCACAACCGTCGCATTCTTTTCGCCGATGCGTTTTTTGACGATTTTAAAAACCATCGATGGGTTATTGGAGGACTATTTGAGAGCTGTCAGCCATAAAGCCTATGAACTGAAACAGGAATTGAAACTGCGTTCGGTTCCCGGTCTTCGGGAACGGATCCTCTTCTTCCTCCGATCGGAGGCCCTCCGGCAAGGAAAAGAAACGATCGATGTCGGGGTCTCGAGGGAAGCATTGGCGCTTCGATTGGGGGTCGCCCGGCCTTCACTTTCGCGCGAGTTGTCTTCTCTGCAGAAGGATGGGGTCCTCATCGTCCGCGGAAAAAGAATCCAGATCGAAAAATGAAAAAGCCGTCTCGGAACGATCCGGGACGGCTTTATTTCACTTTTGGGAAAAGGTATCGCGATGATGGTAATGCGTGTGCAGCAATTCGTGAGATTTGTGCGAATTCGGTTCTCCGAGAAATTCGGCGTACACTTGTTTGACTACTTCGCTTTCGTGGGATTTCCGGAAAGCCGAAGCGCTGTCAATGTTGTAAAGGACTTTGGCCCGACGGGCGCGGACATCGACTTTCTCTTGGGTGTAGGCATTGACGATCGGCTGTCCGCCGCCGTTGACGCATCCACCCGTGCAACCCATGAACTCGACGAAATGATATTGTTTTTCGCCTTTTTTGATTCGGTCCAACATTTCTTTGATGGCTCGTCCGCCGTGGGCGACGGCAACGTTGACATCCATTCCGGCCACTTTGTACGTAGCTTCTTTAATATTGTCCAGACCCCGGACGTCGTTGAAATCAACCGGCGTGGAGTGTCCTTCCAAAATCTCGGTGACGGTACGAAGAGCGGCTTCCATGACCCCACCGGTGGCACCGAAGATCGAGGCGGCTCCCGTGTATTCCGCCAACATTCCGAAGGGTTTGATCGGTTCCAGTTCCGCGAAGGGGATTCCCCGATGGCGGATCAAACGGGCGAGTTCCCGGGTCGTCAACACGATGTCGACATCCCGATATCCGTCCCGACCCATTTCGGGACGACGGGCTTCGGCCTTTTTCGCCACGCAGGGCATGACCGAGACCGAAACGATGTTTTCCGGCTTTAATCCCAATTTCTCGGCGTAATAGGTTTTGATCAACGCTCCGGCCATCTGTTGGGGGGATTTGCAGGAGGAAAGATTGGGGATGAATTCCGGATAATAGGTCTCCAGATAGTTGATCCAACCGGGCGAACACGAGGTGAACATCGGCAATACTCCGCCGTCTTTCACGCGGGTAATGAACTCGGTTCCTTCCTCAAGAATCGTCAAGTCGGCGGTGAAATTGGTGTCGATCACTTCATTGACTCCGAGCGCTTTGAGGGCGGCGAACATCTGTCCTTCGACATTGGTTCCGATTTTATATCCGAATTCTTCGCCCAAAGCGGCGCGGACGGAGGGAGCGACTTGGACGATGACGGTTTTGGATTTGTCCCGCAACGCTTTTTCCATCGCGCGGATTTCGTCATTCTCGTGGATGGCGCCGGTGGGACAGGATTGGATGCATTTCCCGCAGTAGATACAGCCCGCATCTTCCAAATGATGGAATTGCGCGGGACCGACAAACACTTTGGAGCCGCGTCGGTTAAAGTTGAGGATACCGAGCCCGGTGTACTTCTCGCAAGCGGATACGCACCGTCCGCAGAGAACGCATTTCGAAGTGTCGATGACCATCGCTTTGGAAGAGTCGTTAAACAGCATTTCCTTGTGGGTGAACACATCGGAGCTGAAACGATTGTCCACGGAGAACCGACGGATCAGATCGAGGAATTCGCAGTTGTTTTCTCGGGAGCATTTCCAGCATTCGAATTTATGGTTGGCGACGAGCATCTCCAAGTTCGTGGACACGGATTCGTAAATTTCTTTATTGTCGGTGACGATCTGAAGACCTTCAGACACCACGGTACGACACGCGGGCTTGAGACCTTTTTGGCCTTCGACTTTGACGACGCAGACGCGGCAGTTGCCTTCCTCATGAATCTTTTCCAAGAAGCACAGGCGGGGAATGCGAATGCCCGCCATGTCGGCGGCTTTGAGGATCGTGGTTCCCGCGGGAACCGCAACCGAGCGGCCGTCGATCAGCACATTGATCATGTTATCCATTGAGTTGAACCTCCTTGGGCAGCGGCTTGCTGGTGATGGCATTCACCGGGCAGGCCTTCTTGCAAGCGCCGCAACGGATGCACTTCGTCAAATCGATGAAGTGGCGTTGTTTGACCGATCCGGTAATGGCGCCGACGGGGCAGTTTTTGGCACACTTGGTGCAACCGATGCAGTGATCGGTAACGACATAATTGGTCAAGTTGGCGCAGACACCCGCCGGACAGACATGGTCGACGACGTGAGCGATATATTCGTCACGGAAATGCTTCAACGTCGAAAGGACGGGGCTCGGGGCGCTTTGACCGAGCGCACACAAAGAGGACTCTTTCACCATGTTGCCGATCGACTCGAGGGTGTCGAGGTCTTCCATGGTGCCTTTGCCCGCGCAGATTTTATTGAGGATGTCCAACATCCTCCGCGTTCCCTCGCGGCAGGGAGTGCATTTGCCGCAGGATTCGTCAACGGTGAAGTCAAGATAGAACCGGGCGACGTCGACCATGCAGTTGTCTTCGTCCATAACGATCATTCCGCCGGATCCCATCATCGATCCCATCGCGATCATGCTATCGAAATCGATGGGGGTGTCCAAGTTTTTCTCGGTGATGCATCCTCCGGAGGGACCCCCGGTCTGAACCGCTTTGAAACGACGGCGGTTAGGAATGCCTCCGCCGATATCGAAAATGACTTCGCGCAAGGTGGTTCCCATCGGGACTTCCACCAAACCCGTGTTGGCGATTTTTCCACCGAGAGCGAAGACTTTCGTTCCCGTGGATTTTTCGGTTCCGATGCCGCGGAACCAATCGGCACCTTTCAAGAAAATGACCGGAACATTGGCGAATGTTTCCACGTTGTTGACATTGGTGGGGTGCCCCCAAAGGCCTTTCACGGCGGGGAACGGCGGTTTCAACCGCGGCATGCCCCGTTGACCTTCGATGGAGGCCATCAAAGCGGTTTCTTCACCGCAGACGAAAGCCCCGGCTCCTAAACGGAGTTCGATGTCAAAATGGAAGCCCGATCCAAAAATATCCTCCCCGAGCAACCGCATTTCGTGGGATTCTCGGATGGCATGATTCAGCCGCTCGACGGCGACGGGATATTCAGCACGGACATAAATGTATCCTTGATGGGCGCCGATGGCATATCCGCAAATGGTCATGGCTTCCAAAACGGAATGGGGATCGCCTTCCAAAACCGAACGATCCATGAATGCGCCGGGATCGCCTTCGTCCGCGTTACAAATGACATACTTGATGTCGTCCGTGGATTTGGAAGCGAACTCCCATTTCAATCCGGTGGGGAATCCGGCGCCGCCGCGACCACGAAGTCCGGATTTTTTGACTTCTTCGACCACTTGGACGGGCGTCATCGAGGTCAAGACTTTTCCCAAAGCCGCATATCCGTCCCGGGCGATGTATTCTTTGATGTCGGAGGGGTTGATGTTTCCGCAGTTGCGGAGAGCGATCCGCCGTTGTTTGGCATAAAAATTCAATTCGCTGAAGTTTTTGACTTTGGTCTTGTCGATCGGATCCTTTACGGTTAACCGTTCAACGATACGTCCTTTGAGAACGTGTTCTTCGCAGATTTCGGCAACGTCGGCCACTTGGACGTGGGAATAGAAGGTTTCGTCGGGATAGACGATGACGACCGGACCTTTTTCGCACAATCCGAAACAACCGGTGAGCACCAGCTTCACTTCGTCGTGCAATCCCATTTCCGTCAAGACGCGGTCAAATTCTTTTTGAATGTCCTTGGAATGCGAGGAAAGGCAACCCGTTCCTCCGCAAATCAGAATCTGCATTCGTTCCAGCATAATCCCGCACCTACTTCTTGACCGCGGACAGCATGTATCGGTCCAGCCGCCGGCCATTGATCAAATGTTCTTCGACGATTTCATAAACCATCCGTTCGCTGACTTTGCAATAGGTGGTTTTGGTTCCGTCTTGTTCGACGATTTCGACAATCGGTTCGAAGGCGCATTCGCCCATGCATCCCACTTGCGTGATGATGACGTTATTCATATTGTGCGACGATGTTTCTTCGATGAATTTCTGCAAGACGGGACGGGCTCCCGCGGCAATACCGCAGGTTCCCATGCCGACCTGAATGCGGACTCCGTTCCGCAAGTAGCGCATTTCCATCGCTTTGAGCGATTCGTCACGCAATTTTTTCAAATCTTCCAATGTTTTCATAACTTTCCTCCTCGGAGATGATCGATATGCTCTCGGATGTATTCGGTGATGAATTTCATGACGTCGCCCCGGGTGAGGGGGAGGCCATCGAGGATGGATTTGATCTGATCGAGATCATATTCGAACCGATCGGAACCGACGACATAATAAAAGGTGAACTCATGCATTTCTTGATGCGTGGACAAGGTGTAAATCGTGGCGGGAAGATCCCCCAACGGGGGAGTATTGAGATGGTCGATGGGAAACTCGGCGGTCACGATGGTTCCTTTTCCGCTTTCCGAATCCAATCGGAAACATCCTTCCGCCAACTCGGCGGCCATTTTCACGAACGGCAAGCCCAAACCGATTTTTCGGGTCGTTTTTGTGGTGAAGAACGGATCGAGGGCTCTTCGACACATCGACTCGTCCATCCCGCACCCGTTATCGCGAATCTGGAGGGTTAGGCGATTGGCCTCCCGGTTTTCTTCGATCCGGATTTCGATTCGGGAAGCGTGGGCGGCAATCGCATTTTCCGCCAAATCAAGAACGAAGAGCGACAGGTCTTTCATGGTCGGAAAACCCCAAACAGACTCTCAACGCTTAAATGATCCAATTCGAGGCTGTTGTCCGCCCGACGTTCGTTGATATCCAGCAGTTGATGGGCATCGGAATTCCGCAGAACCGGAAAGGCTTCCCATCCGTTGCGAATCAAAAATCCATCGGGGGCGGCGGACGAGAGTTCGATTCCGTTCATCGGAACCGCCCCGACGGGAATCCGCCCGAGGGGAATCGGTCGGTCCACGTGGGCAAAAAACCGGATGTGATCGTAGGACTCCAAAACCCGAACCAAGTCAAGAAGCGACATTGACAGCGGGCGGGAAGTCGGATAAGGTAATTCACCGATGACAAAATCTTCCAGATCCGTCAGCCGCGCGGTACCTTCGTAAGGAGTGGGAACCGCGGTTTGATCCAACCGGGTTTCCAATTCTTGATCTAAACGGAGGGCATCAGCCAATGTTTTCAAATACACCAAAACGTGGTATCCTTCCCAGACGTGAATCTCGACGCCGAAGACCAGCAGGAACGAAAAGCTTCGGGCGATTTCCGCAATCACGGATTGCTGTTTGAGGGAGTTATGATCCGTGACGGCGAGGATGTCGAGACCTTTCAGAGAAGCCATGTTCAAGATGTTGTTGGGTGTCATCAGCACGTCGGCACAGGGGGAGAGAACCGAGTGAACGTGCAGGTCGTAATGGTATTTCATAAAAGGCTCCGCCTTACCAAGTCGAGGATGACTTCGACGGAAGTCAGCCCCGTGCTGAGCAAAGCAATCTGTTCCTCTTCGGCTTTCCGGATCATTTCCCCGGAAGGAACCGCTCCTTCACAGAAGAGGATGGCGGGCAAATCGGCCAACACGGCCACCGCGACCGTGTTGATATTGGCAATGATCGTCACCAGGAGATTCCCGGCTTTTGCGCTCTTGAGGACGACCGACAGCAAATCGCCAGCATAGCATCCCGAAAAGGCGTTCTTTCCGGTTTCCGCGACGGTCCAGATCCGGTATCGGGAATCCAGAATGTCGTTAACCAACATTTTTATCATCCTCTCGGATGTAAAACTTCAGTTTGAGGACCGTGCCGTTGCAATCGGAAACCAAAATCATGTCATCGGCCGCTTTCTTGATGTTCTTCAATCCCATTCCCGCCCCAAAACCGTTGAGTCGGCTGACCTCGTTGGCGGTGGAAAAACCTTCCTGCATCGCCAATTCGATGTCGGGGATGCCGGGGCCACAATCGATGAACTGCAAATAAATGACATCATCGATGATTTTAAAGTCCGCGGTCCCACCCAAAGAATGGATGACGATATTGATTTCGGCTTCATAAGACGCCACGCTCACGCGTTTGATCAAATCCCGGGAAAACCCCATTCGCTTCAACGTCCGTTTCAATTCGCTGGAAGCTTTTCCCGCTTCATTGTAATCGTTGGGAACAATCACGAAATGCCGGTCGAGAGTGATCATTTGTGTAAAGAGATTCCCTGAATCCCCTCTTGATACATCAATCCGCTGACGTTGAACATCGTGAGGTTCGTTCCAAGCAGGACGATCCCCGATTCCCGCGCCAATTCGATGACGGGTTCGGCGGGAATCTTCCCCCGGACCAGCAACACCACTTCCACATCCAGCATTTCTGCCGTGCGGATCGACTGATTGGTCGTGAGACCGGTGATCAGCACGCTGTCGCGAAGCGTTTCCCCGTCTTTGACGGTGCTCATGATCATCAGGGCGTCGCTCATCAAATCGGAGCAGAAAGCGAAATCGATGGTTTTTTCAGGATCATACAAGTCTTTGGTATAAACCGTGCATCCGAATTTATGGACGATCTGGGACAACTTCATGATCTTACCGCAACGTGGACAACACTTCTTTGGCTTTGGAAACGCTGGCGTTTCCGTAAACCGTGTCGTTCACCGTGAAGATGGGTGCCAATCCGCAAGCGCCGATGCAACGGGTCGACTGCAGGGTAAATTTGCCGTCTTCAGTGGTTTGCCCGGAATGGATGCGCAATTCATCTTGAAAAGCATCAAGGACTCCCTGGGATCCGCGGACATAACAGGCCGTTCCCAAGCAGACGTTGATGACGTTTTCGCCTTTCGGTTCCACCGAGAAGTTGCCGTAGAACGTCACGACGCCGTTGATTTTGGCGATGCTTTCGTTCAGTTCCTTGGCAATGACTTTTTGAATCTCGATGGGGATGCATCCGAAAATTTTTTGTGCTTCATGCAGTGTAGGCATCAATGGACCCGGCTTTTTCTTATTGATTTCCATGATTGCCTTGAGTTTTGCGAGCTTTTCGTCGGTAATATTGACTTTAACGCTCATGTGTACGTAAATCTCCTTTCCCCTTTTCAGCAAGACCATTATACCACCCCCCCTTTACTTTGTAAAACACAAAAAGCGCATACATTCGGCGGGGAAGCGTTTTCTTGCGAGAGAAAAAAAACATCCGCCCACGACCGTGGCGGATGTTGAAAAGGGAGAAACCAAATCAATGGGGTTTGCGACGCAGGAAAAAGAAAATGACATTCGCGACAATCACCGGAAATGCGAGGACCGATCCGATGATCCAAGAACGATTTTTTTCGAAAAAGCTCGGTTCAGCGACGGGACCCACGGGAATTCCGTCAATGTTTCCGATCGGTTTTTCCCGAACGACGATTTGGAGGCTTTTGGTCACCAACGTCCCATTCGGATGGACATAATCCACGGTGAGATGGTATGTCCCCGGGACCGACGCATGGGCGGTATAGGAGTCGAAGCGCACCTCGGCGACATATGCAGTATTCGCCGCCAACTCATCCGCTCGGACCAACAGAGTGGTAAAATCGGTCAAGGTCAAAACGGTCGTGTTGTAAACCCTAATGACCGAGGCGTCAAAATAAATGATCGGTCCGATCAGGTCCACGACACGGACACAAACGGTTTTTTCGGCGGTGTTTCCGCCGGCGTCCGTAACCGCGAAAACCAAAAGGTATTGCCCGACTTCGTGAAGATGGGCACTGTACCCGTCCGAAGTCAAGATGATGTCGGTCGTAAGGTCTCCGTCATATCCGTCCTGAGCTTGAAGCATGGCGCGGATATCTTCCGCGGACAACCGGTGATCATATCCGATGGTTATTTCGGAGATTCCCGAGAAGACGGGGGCGGCTTGATCGACCACGGAAACGGTAAGGGAATAGGTCGATCGGTTTCCGGAAGTGTCCGATGCTTCGAAGATCACTTCGTAGTCGCCCACCGTCCCGGCATTCGCGGTATACCCATCGGAAACAACGGTCAATGTTTGAACCACCGAGCCTTCGTGTTGATCGCTGGCGGTCAACAAGGCGGTCAAATCCGGGATCGTTCGCGTCTGGGGATGGGGGACGACAACGGTTCCCGGCCCGGTGATGAGCGGGGGATTAACGTCGACGACTTTGACCGTCATGGTGAATTCAGTGCTGTTCAAGCACTGATCGGAAACTCGAAACAAAATCGTGTAATTTCCTAAGATTGTGCGATTTCCGGTATATTGATCACTAATCACTTCGATGTCTCCGGTGACTTCACCGTCAATGACGTCGAACGCGGAGATCCCGGCCTGAATATCCTCGAGGGAAAGCGGATCGTCCACATTCGAAATGACGACGGGATTCCCTTGAAAGTAGGGTCCGTTGACATCGGTAACCGTTCCGGCGACATAGGCCTCCAGGCCGGTGAAGGTCGTTCCTTCTTCCAGTTGCATTTCGGAGATTGCCGTTACGGAAAACGGATCCCTTCCGTCTTCAAAAGAAAGGGAAAGGTAATTGACATCAACGGGGGTTCTGAAAGTCATGAACCAATAATTGGTGCCTCCCGAATCGGAAAAATCATCGTAGGGATCGAATATAAGCGTATCCAATTCCTCTTCATCGCAGAAAAAAGTCAATGTGACCTCGCTCCCCGCGGCATTCTCCGCATACCACCGTGGAAGCGTCAATGCATAGTCCGTATAAGGCTTGACCAAAAACGGTTCGATCGCGGAAAGCCTTCCGGAAGCATATTGGAAATTGTCCGCGGAAAGATAGTTTTTCCCACCCGGAAGATAATGAGGGGAATAGGCCTGCAGCCGAGGCCCGGGCGACCCGGCGATCGTAACGAGTGTCAATAAGGCAAATAACCAGATTCTTTTCATGTTTTCATCTCCTGACTGCCCAAATAATACGCTCGGTTCCGCCAAATTCCGCGAAAGACAAAAAAACCCTCTCGCAAACGAGAGGGCATATCCGGGAATTTCTATCAGATGAGGTGGCTTTCACACCATTCGCGAATGGCTTCCCCATGGTGTCCATAGACCAACAGGTGATGATTTCCCAACGGCCCACGGAGAAAGTATCGAACATCGTCGAGTTGAACTTCGATTTGAGTCCGGCAGAGGTTGGGTTCTGTAAGGTTCGCGACGATTTTCCCTTCTTGAACATGGTACTGGCGAAGATCGGCTCCCAGTTTGAACAAAGTCACGTCCGTCTCTTTCATCTTTCCCCGCACGGCCACCCCGATGCCCGATTCGAAATGGGTCATCAGGCGGACATTCTCCGCCATATCGAACGGAAGCGTGCAATGAGCAAGAACGACCCGTCGGTTCTCGACATCGATCCGGGAGGGATTGGCCTGAAAAGCCGGTTGTCCGAGAATTTTCCGCAACAAAGCCATGGAAAGCAATGCCGGGACGTCGCCTTCGCATCCGGCAACGATCCCTTGCTTATTCAAAAGCGACAATCCGAGACAACCCGTGGTGTGAATCGTATCCAACAAGTCGAAACAACGGACGGTAAGTCCTTGAAGGCGGTATTTTTCGACGATTTTTTCCAAAGCCAAAACCGTTTTTTTCGACTGATTCAATTCGAATTCTTCAAAGACCAGCGGTTCGGGATGGCGATAGTCGAACAAGTCCGCATTTCGTTGGCCATCCAAGAGTTCGCGCATGTCGATGTCGATCAAATCCATGTTCAACTTTTCCAAACATAGCTTTTTGTCGACTTTGCTGGCAATCAGCCAATCGCTGGGCTTACCGACGATGCCCAGCCGGATCGGTTCTTCTTTGATTGGGTTGCCTAACTCCAAAAGACGACGGGCGATGGAATCGGTGGAACCGTGAAGGATTTCCGCGGATTTGTTTTTGGCTTTTAGATATGATAGGATTTCCATGCTGGCGGCCAATGAGTTATTGGTCCCGTAGGTCAGTAGGTAATAGGGCGGTCTCAAACGGGGAAGAAGGTTCAAAAAGACGGCTTCGGATCCGCCGCTCTGGACAAGAATGAGACCGAGATCGGCGGAATACAGCCGATCGAGCGAAGTGACCGCAATCTCAAAATCGCCGTGATCCTTCAACTTCTGGAGCAAGGCATAGGTTTGATCGTCGATCGTCTTGG
>JAKLGB010000024.1 GCA_022710895.1 Bacillota bacterium | reverse complement strand
TGCGGTTTTTTCCGGAGGGCATACAATTGGTTGGTGATCGGATCGCCGCCGTAAACGGTGACGACGCGAACTTTGGGCATGAATTTGGCGATCCGCAGGATTTCGTCACGGATCTGCAAGGCCAACTCGCGGGTGGGACAGATGATCAAGGCTTGAACCTCATCGGATTCGGGGTCGATCTTTTCCAAGATCGGAATGGCATAAGCCGCGGTCTTGCCGGTTCCGGTGTGTGAATGACCGATGACGTCTTTCCCTTCCAGCAGCAAAGGCATCGTCAGTTTTTGAATGTCGGTGAATTCCGAAAAACCCATGCCCTCGATGGCTTGGCGGATTTCGGGTCGTAGATTGAATTCTAATTCCATGGGATACATCCCTCTTCTTTCTTGACTATTGTATTATAACACGGATCCGACCGTCATTCCATCCGGTCCGAAGGTTTTTCTCCGCACGCGCTCAAAGAAAAAGTCAGCCTAAACGCTGACCCTTTTCGTGGATTTCCACAATCGTGATGCCGTTGTCTCGGAGATGCCGGGCACAGACTCCCATTCCGGGAACCGCGCGGTGAGTGAACGATCCATCATAGACGTAGGTCGTTCCACAAGAAGGACTGCCGTCCTTCAAGATGATTCGGTCGCATCCCGCCGCTCGCAGAATGGCCAACGTCGCGATTTTTCCGTGTTCGAAATATTCGGTGACGTCGAGATTCTCGCGGTTTCGGAGGGTTCCGTCGGGCAGGATTTCCGCCGGGATTCGGGGCGTGGGCATTCCTCCCAGAATTTCCGGACAAACGGGGATGACTTCGCATCCGCGCAAAAAAGCCACGACCTCGGGGTCGAAATTCGATCCACCGTCATATTTACAAGCGTAACCGAGCAGGCAGGCGCTGCAGGCGATGCGAGCTTTCATGATCGACCCCTCCAAAAAATCAAAAAAGACTTTTCGTCTTTTTTAGAATGAATCGATGTCGATGTTGATCTTTTTCCCGATGCGGGAAGCGGCGGCGTATGCGATCGTGCGGATGGCATTGGCGATTTTGCCGCCTTTGCCGATGACGCGGCCCAAATCGTCTTTATGGACGATCACTTGAAGCGTGAGCGATTCTTCGTCTTCGGAGAATTTCTTCACGATCAGATCTTCCGGATGCACGACCAACGGTTTCACGAGATCGGTGATCAGGTTTTCGAAATTGACGGCCATGAGTTCCACCAACTACTTCGAAGCGATTTTGGATTTGGCGTACTCGGCAATGATTCCGTTGCGGGAAAACAGATTCTTGACGGTGTCGGTCGGTTGCGCACCTTGGTTGAGCCATTTCAAAGCCAATTCCCGGTCGATGTCGACGAAGGCCGGTTCTTTGGTCGGATCATAAAACCCGACGATTTCCAGATAGCGTCCGTCGCGTCTTTTGTGCGAATCGGCGGCGACCAGACGATAGAACGGCTTTTTGGTGGTTCCGAATCTTTGCAGTCTCAGTTTGACCATGGTTGATCCTCCTATGTTCGGTAAATCACGAGTATTTTACCAAACAGAATGCAATCTGTCAAGTATTTTTTCTTGACAATGTTATGCTTGGTCTTGGAAATTGAGCGGTTCCATATCCAACAGCGATTCTTCGACTTTTCGCACGTTTTTCATCGTCTCCATCTGCTTCTTGATGCGTTCAAATTGGGTGGCGTCGACGTACCCGGCGAGATAATTACGTTTTTCGTTGAAGTAGACGATGTTGACTCCGGCCTTTTCTACTTCCTGACGGATTTTCGGAGAAGCGAAATAGACGAGAATACCTTTTCTGATAACCATGAAATTCACCTTCCTTGACAAGGGGTCTTTTTGGCGATGGTGCATTCGTCGAGAACACTCTGAATATTGGCGCCCAAGGTTGACAGCAACCCGTTCAACCGCTTTTCGGCTTCTCGATATCGCTGATGCTCCGGGCGGGAATATAGGGCGTCTTTGACCAAAGCGAGCGTTTCGGCTTTCGATTTCCAATCAGGATGGTGGACGTCGCCTTGATTTCGGAGCGGGTCCAATTCCGCTTGGGCTCGGGAAAAGGCGGTAACCAATCGGGAGAGCTCCGGGTCGGAGAAAAGAACTTCTTCCGCCGCTCGAAACGCCAGATAGTCGGGATGACGGCGGATTTCGTCCACCGTTTCCCAAGCTTGATTTAACAGGAATTGTCGGTCCATCATCGAATCACCGAATCCATTATATCACAATCCCGCAAAAAGACGGCGAGTTTCATCGGAAGACCGTTTGGGCCTCGGAAAAAGTCAATTCCTTATAGGCCCCCGGGGGTAGCGCGGGATCTAGGGTTAAACCACCGATGGCGATCCGTTTCAGAAAAACGACTTGATTCCCGATGGCTTCGAACATCCGTTTAACTTCATGGTATTTGCCTTCGCCGATGGCGATGATGCATCCGTCGGGTCCGGTGGGTACGATCTGCGCGGGTTTGGCCATATAGGGCCGATCTTTGCCGTCCAAAAGTCGGACTCCCCGTTCCAAAAGCGAGTAATCCCCCAACGGATGGGCGAGTCGTACTTCATATCGTTTCAGAACGTCTTTTTTCGGGCTGATGATCTGATGGAGGTATTCGCCATCGTTGGTCAATATCAATAAACCTTCCGTATCGAGGTCCAAGCGGCCGCACAGATCGAGATCGAAACGGGAGAAGGGTTCCCGCAAGAGTCCCGTGACCGTCGGATGACGATCGTCGCTCTTGGCCGAAAGGAAGCCGGCGGGTTTGTTCAGCATCAGATAAATCCATTTTCGGTAAAAAACGGGAATTCCGTCCACTTCGACGGAATCGTTGTCGGGATCGATGAGCATTCCGGGATCGTCGATCGGTCTTTGTCCCAGGGTGATCCTCCCTTGATTGATCATATCTTTGATTTCTGAACGGGTTCCGTATTTCAAATTGGCCAAAAAACGGTCGATTCTCATAAATTCATATCCTTTCTTGACACTCATCGCATAAGCCGTTGGCGACGTAGGATCGCAACACTTCGGCCACGCTCCAAGCTTGTGTATAACATCCGCGGGAAATCGAACCGTGGAACCCGTCGAAAATCTCCGCGATGCCGTTGAGACATCCTTGAGAAAGATGCGTTTTGAAATTCAAAAGGACGGTTTTCGCAAACTTTCGGGTCTCCGGATCGTTGTAAACCTTCAGAAGCGCATCGACATAGGCTCCCGTCAAAAACGCCCATGCGGTTCCCATATGATAGGCACGATCACGGGTTTCCAAATCTCCCGTGTATATCGGCTTAAAACGGGGATCCGCAAACGACAAGGTTCGAATGCCATAGGTATCCAACAATTCCCGAGTCACTACGTCCAGAACCCGGCAGGCCCGCGGCTTCGACAACAAGGGATGCGGAAGACTCAAGGCGAACAATTGGTTAGGGCGTACCGACCCATCGTTGGGATCGACGACATCAAAAAGACAACCGGTCTTCACGTTCCAAAACCGCCGGTTGAAATGGACTTTGACTTTGTCAGCCAGCAGACGATATCGCAGGGAGTCCTCTTGAAAACGTTTGGCCCATTTGGCCATCACCCGGAGGGCATGATGCCATAAAGCGTTGATTTCCACCGGTTTACCGTGTCGGGGGGTAATGGCTTCGTTCCCGATGCGTACATCCATCCAGGTGACTTGATCGGATCCCGAACCGGCGCAGATCAATCCGTCTTTGTCCATACGAATCGAATAAGCGGTCCCATCGTGATAGGATTGGACGATGCTTTTCATCACCGGCCACAATTCGTCGCGGATGAAGGATTCATCCATCGTATGGGCATAATAACGGTCGATGGCATGGATAAACCACAAAGAAGCATCGACCGTGTTATAGAGCGGATCTTGACCGTCATCGGGAAACATGTTGGGAATTAGGCCATTCTTTTCGTATACTGCGAAGGACTGGAGCACTTCTTTGGCTTCGGTCCATCGGTTGGTCATCAGAAACAAACCCTCAAAGGCGATCATCGTGTCGCGTCCCCAGTCCGTAAACCAAGGCAGTCCGGCAAGGACCGTCGTTTTCCCGGTCGATTGCCGCCTGCAGATGAATTGGTCCGCGGCGAGAACCAACCGACGCACAAAATCATCTTGATAATCGGCCGTTTTTAGAAGGTCTTTGGCCCGAGATCGATAGGATGAAATGATGGTATCCGCATCCGGAAGCAATCCGTTTTCAATCGAACAAACCAACGAAATCGTCCGTTCCGAATTGGAGGGAACGGCAGCCACGAGGGCAATGGGACGGAAATGCGCATCGGTACGGGGGTCACCCGTCCCGGCATCGAAATCATAAAACAAACCCTCGACCACCCGTTCGGTTTCCTCCCGTAGTTCGGCACCCGAAAACACTAAACGAATGCAGGTTTCAGGGTCGGATTCGGGAATCAGCACATATTCGTTCGAATCGTGTTTTTCGTTGAAAATCAGCGTTTTACCGGTGCTCAAATCATGATGAGGCCGATGGTTGAACAAAGGATGAATGATCACCTCGACGGGGAGCGAAGCGGTCTGAATCCGATATCGGATCGCAACGGTGTTATGCCCGTACTGCGGAGAAATGGTCTTTTCAATGACGGCGCCTTTCACGGCATATCGATACGTTACCGTTTCATCGAGAGTGAACGACTCCAGGTATTTGTCGCCACGATCGAAACGATCGGCGAATTTTTGACTGCGAAACGAATGCGAAGTACCATCGACGATCACTGTTTCTTCAGTCCTTGCCAGGACCAGAAAACGATGGATCGGCGGTTTTTTGGAGACAATCAGATAACCGTGTTGTCTTCGAAACGCCGCATTGATCACCGATCCGGAGGAAAATCCGCCCAGACCGTTGGTCAAGACCCATTCTTCCAAATGCATCATATCCAGGCGGTTGAGCATTTCCCGATTCAACACATATGTCATGTCCGATCTCCCTTCTTTTGGCCGCACTTATTTTTGGGTTGCCAAAGCGTTCTCATTGAGGATCCCGCGTTCAATATGATATAATATCAATGGTGATACAGGATGTTATTGATGAAGGATATCGTTCAGGAAGCCATTCCCGAACAAAACTTGTTGTTACGAAAACGTTCGACTGACGTGGAACTGCCCATGTCGGCGGAAGACCGAACCATTTTGGCTTCGATGATGGAATATGTCCTCAACAGCCAGAAACAATTGACGGCCGAAACCTATGGCCTCCGTCCCGCGGTGGGGTTGTCCGCTCCGCAGATCGGGGTCAACCGTCGGCTTTTCTGTATGTCGACGATGGATGAGAAAAACGAAAAATTGCACGAATATGCGGTAGCGAATCCGAAGATCATCGCCTACTCCGAAGAAAAAACCTATTTGGGCGGCGGGGAAGGCTGTTTGTCGGTAGATGAATCCAAAAACGGGTTGGTTCCTCGCGCCAAACGGATCAAAGCCAAGGTTAGGCTTTTGGATTTGGAAACCGGAAAAGAAACCGAAACTGTTTTGAAACTATCGGGATACCCTGCCATTGTCTTCCAACATGAATATGATCATCTTCAAGGAATTCTCTTCGTCGATCGGCTCCAAGAATCGCTACCGGGACTTGAGCCGGTCCGTTTCTTCGAGGACGAGCAGGAAGCGGAATAAATCTTAAGTTTTTCGGAAACAAAACGGTCTCGGCGAGACCGTTTTTTTGTCATTGATTAACGATCGTATCCCTTAGGATTCATGCTTTGCCATTTCCACAAGGAGGCGCACATCTCGTCGATTCCCCGGGTGGCCACGAAACCCAATTCTTTTTGCGCCTTTTTGACATCGGCGAAGCTGGCGTCGATGTCCCCGGGTCTCCGGGCTTCGATAACGAAAGGAAGCTTTTTTGCGGAAGCTTTTTCGAAAGCGCGGATGACCTCAAGAACACTGTATCCCTTTCCGGTTCCCAAATTATAAACGAAAACGCCGGGCTTAGCCACTTTTTCAATAGCCAGCACATGTCCGACGGCCAAATCCAGAACATGGATATAATCGCGTACGCCGGTGCCGTCGGGAGTTTTGTAGTCGTTTCCATAGACGTGGACGACAGGGAGTTTTCCGCTGGCCACTTGGGCGATGTACGGGGTAAGATTATTGGGAATGCCTTTGGGATCCTCGCCGATCAACCCTGAAGGATGAGCGCCGACGGGATTGAAATACCGAAGGAGGACGGCGGTGAAATCTTTGTTGGCTTTGGCAACGTCGGTGAGGATTTGTTCGATCATCAACTTCGTCGATCCGTATGGGTTGGTCGTGGAAAGGCGGCAATTCTCGTCGATGGGAAGACGCTCGGGATCTCCATACACCGTGGCGGAGGAAGAGAACACGATTTTCTTCACGCCGTGGCGCAAAGCCGTTTCCAGCAGACACAGCGTTCCCCCCACGTTGTTTTCATAATACTCCAGTGGTTTGGCGACGGATTCGCCGACGGCTTTCAAGCCGGCGAAATGGATGATGGATTGAAACTGGTGTTCCGAAAAAACGCGGTCCATCGCCACCCGATCACGTAGGTCGGTTTCATAGAACGGAACCGTCTGTCCGGTGATTTTGTGAATGCGGTTCAACGATTCACGGGAGGAGTTACACAAGTTGTCGACAACGACGACCTCATATCCGCGGTCCAGTAATTCGACCACGGTGTGGGATCCGATATATCCGGCTCCGCCGGTGACCAGGATGCGCTCTTTCATGAAATCACGCTTCTTTCTATCGGGTTATGGTGACTTTGGACAAACCGCGGGGCCGATCAGGATCAAGTCCCCGTCTTAATGATAAATCAAATGCCAGCATTTGTCCAGCGAGAACAAAGAGGAAGGGACTCATCGCCGGAGACGTTTCGGGAAGCAGGATTTTCGTATCCACCGGCAAATCGGGGGTGTCGGTAAAAGCGATGACCTTGGCTCGAGTCGGGAGCAGTTTTCTCAGCAACTCAAGGCTGTCCGGCATTGAAGGATCGTTGGGTGCCAGCAATAAAACCAACGAGTCTTGATCGAGCATGGCGAACGGTCCGTGGTGAAAATCGCTGGTAGAAAACGGCATGGCTTCCATATAACAGGTTTCCTGAAGCTTGAGGGCGAGCTCGTGGGCGATCGCATTGACGTATCCGCGGCCGATGACGTAGCAGGCTTGTGAATGGGTCATGATTTCCGCGATCTGAGAAATGGAATCTTTCTTTTCGAGCGTGGATGCCATCTGTTCAGGCAGTCGATCCAATTGGCTTTTCAGGGCTTGATCATCGGTCAAAGTTTGGACGAACAGGGCAAAAAGGGCCATCTGGCAAACAAATGATTTGGTCGCCGCGATGCTTTTTTCTTCCCCGGCGAATAGATTCAAATGATGATCCGCTTCGAGGGCAAGCGGTGATAACGGGTCATTGGTAATGGAAACGGTCAACCCTCCCTGACGGCGGGCGTGCCTGAGGACGGCCAAAACATCTTCGGCTTTTCCGCTTTGCGAAACGCCGAAAGTCAGAGTGTCGGAGAGATCCAACCGTCCCTGATACACGGTCAAAACCGAGGGGGCGGCAAACCCGACCGGGATTCCCGCAACGATTTCGCAAAGATATTTAAAATAAGTGGCGGCGTGGTCGGAGGATCCGCGGCCAGCAACGACGATATTTCGGATCCGACGATTTCGGACTTTTCCGACAATAACCCGAACAATTTCGGCGTTTCCAGATAGGGTCTGCCGAATTCGTTGCGGTTCTTCATGCATCTCTTGGTCCATGAAGGTCATCGTATTGGCTCTTTCTGGAACGATTTATCCGTGGGACGACCGGAGAAGACCATTAGGGAAATCGGACGCAAACCTATTTCTTTTGCAAAAAGCTTCATCGGATTGAGGTACCACCGGGTTAGGTGTTCCGGAGACGTGATCAGCAGAAGGGATCCGACCGGATATTTCAAGGCCAGCCGGATGGAAAAGCGGGCGTTTTCTTTGGTGTTCCGGGATTGATCTTCCAAAAGAATCCGGTCGGTCGGGATTCCGTGTGCGACCAAGTAATCCCGCATCACCACCGCTTCGGGGATGCCGGCTTGGGGATTGGCTGTTCCGCCGGAAACAATCCAGCGATCGGGATGGATTTTTTCTTCGGCGAACAGAGCCGTTTCAAGCCGCGAAATCAAGATGGGAGACCCGGTTCCGTCGTCCGAAAGACGATGCCCGAGAATGACACCGATGACCATGGTTTTCATCCCCTTTTCTATGTTTTAATTATAGCATAATGGTCCGATTTTCACAATGAGACTGGGCGGATAAGCCAGCGAAAAATTCCTTGAATGAATATCCTTTATCCGTCGTAACCGCCGATAGAAAAGCACTCTTTCACCCAAAAACCCCTGAACAACCACGACAAGACCCCTCTCTCAAAAAATCAAAGGGACTAAAGAACAGTGAGATGAAAAAAAGGATTTCAACATAAAGTTGAAATCCATTCATTCTGTGGAGGACCCAGTCGGATTTGAACCAACGGTCAGGGAGTTGCAGTCCCTTGCCTTGCCACTTGGCTATGGGTCCACGGCAATATTGAACAAAGAAAATAAGAAAGAGTAAGTAGCCAGCTTACTCTCAGTGTATCGAATGGTCGGGAAAACAGGATTTGAACCTGCGACCTCTTGGTCCCAAACCAAGCGCTCTACCAAGCTAAGCTACTTCCCGCGATTTTTAAAAGATGGCGCGCCCATCAGGAGTCGAACCCGAAGCCTTTTGATCCGTAGTCAAACGCTCTATCCAATTGAGCTATGAGCGCGCGTGCAGTGGCGATCGCGACGGGAGAGCGGGGGGAAGAAATCCTCCTGCTTGAAGCTCACCCATTTTTAAGGCCGATATATATACTATCAAATCCCGCTCGAAAATGCAAGGAATATTTCTTGAAAATCCGTTCGTCCGACCATCGAAAACAGCGATTAAGACGATTCCGAGGAGCCATTTGTGAGCGGATTAACGAATGATTCAGAAGAACCAACTGAGAGGTTATGTCGTCTACGGGTTCTCCAATCAAGAAAAAAGCACTCGCGTCGGTAAAATCGATTCCGGAAGGTCAGGATTCCGATGCAGAATCGGAATTGGCTTTGTTTCGATACATCCGTTGGTCTGCACTACGGAAGAGCGCGTCAAATTCGGTCCCATCCTCAGGGAAAACCGCGATTCCGTAAGCGAAAGTGACGATTTCGGTGGTTTCTCGGGTGGAGAAACCGTTTTGTTCTAAAAATACTTTCAAGAAGGAAAGATGTTTTTCCGCCTCGGGCAATTCCGTGTTTGGGAACAACAGCGAAAATTCGTCACCCCCGATCCGACCGAACAACGTGGAATCGGAAGTGCATTTCCTAACCGCTTGGGAAAAGAACGCCAAACAGTCGTCGCCGGCTTCATGGCCGAAACGATCATTGATTTGTTTAAAATGGTTGATGTCTACAACGACCAAGGCCGCGGGATGGCTTTTGGAACCGGAATCGATTAGGGTCTTCTCGACCAATTCTCGGTAATATTTCCGGGTGAACGCCTGGGTGAGATCATCAAATTTCGTGGGTCGAATCGCCTTTTCGTAGAGATGGTGGATCCGAATGGTGATTTCCAACTGGGTCGCCAGATGGCGAGCCATTCCCAAATCTGCACTGTGAAACGCATCTTCCGAGTCAAAGTTGTCCAAGTTGATCGATCCGAAGAAAACCCCATCCAATTTGAAAGAGCAGGTGAGGACCGCTTTGGCAATCAAGGCTTGTTGTTTCTTCAACCCGTCAAATTGATCGGGATTCAAATGGGACGAGTCAAACGCCTCGAGATTGCGGATGATGGTAGGTTCATATAAATCTTGTTGCCGGGATTGAAACAAATCCTCGAAACGAAGGGGAATCGTCTGCAAGCGGGCGAGATCATACCCGCGGGCCGCCCGAAACTGCATTTGATCTCCTTCTTTGATTAAGATGCTTCCCGCTTGAGCGGCGGGGACCAGTCGAATCGCTTCATCCAAAACGAGTTGAAGGACGTCATTCAGATGATCCGTGTTGAGGATTTCCGTGGTAATGTGGAGCATGGCGTCGGTAATACGATGACTGGAAGCTAATTCGGAATTGACTTTCTCCAGTTGAGCCATATGATCGTTCTTCTGTTTCAATTCGGCTTCCAGTTCGTTCCAGACTCCGATGCGGCTGGTCGTCGATTGATACTGGATGGTGGTGTAAAAAATACCGACGATTTCAATCATCACCACATTGCGGAGCGACTCGAGAAAGGCTTTGTGGTTGTCCGGAAGCAACAAAATCCCCATCATGGTCAAAAAGGCAATCAGAGAAAAGGCAAAAAACATAAGCCGTTTTCTGGGTGAGTAGATTTGCACGAACGAGGCCGTGAAAACCGCGATTACAAAGGAAAGCACACGGTCGGTAAGGCCGAAGGAAAAGAACGTGACGGCCATGCCGACCAACACGATGAAGTACGGATGAAGAGCCATCGATCCTTTTTGCAGAACGTTATTGCATCGGTACCCGTTCCGATAAATGAAGATGAACAAAATGAACTGAATGCCCATCAGGGCGGCGTTGATCAAGTAAATTTCTCGGAAAAGAATGGATTCTCGGGAAACAAAAAAATAGGACAAGAATTCAAACAAGCCCAACAACAAAGAAGAGATGAGTCCCATCATCACGTCGTATTCAATGATTTGGGTTCTTTTGGCCATCGTTACGAATTCGCGTCCCAATTGGGCGAAAGGTCGTTTGAGCCGTTCCATCGTTTTCCTCTTTTCAAATGCAATGGTCTTTATGACCATTATATTCCATTTGTCGTAAAAATGCAAAAAGTGTTTTCATTCACGTCCAATTCTCCCGACCAAGAACAAACAGGACTTGCCGGGAATCGGGCGAAGAAACAATGGTTAATGGCTAATCGATGCGGATTTCCCCCGATGAAGCACACGAGTATCGGGAAACGACCCATTGCAAAACCGGAGTTTCATCACTCAAAAGGCTTATCCCAAGGACGGTGAAATCCCGAACCGGACAAGGGTTTTCCTGCGGAGTCGTCATCGCTTTTTGATTCATCTCGAGATGGATCTGGTGCTTTCTGAAAGAACATCACATTTGTCAAGATTGTCTCAAAGGAAGAATCAGGTCGGGGCCTTCGACACCGGGCCGATTGATCAGAGGAGAAACCGGGTAGGCGGTCATTTCCGCTGCGATAAACGGGGTCAACAGACGAACCAAAAGGAGTGGGTCCGTTTGTGAAGGATCAAGCCATGCCCTCCGTGCTTCGGGTCCGAGAATGACCGGCATCCGGTTATGGATCGAGGCCATCAGTTCGTTCGGTTCGGTTGTGACGATCGCACAACCCGATTGTCTCTTTCCGTCAGGAGCGATACTCGTCTCCCAAATTCCCGCTAGTGCAAATACACTTTCGTCTTTCATCGTGATTCGCATCGGTTGTTTTTCCTGCGATTCGGTTTTCCATTCGTAAAACCCGTCCGCGAGGATCACACAGCGTTTTCGTGACAAAGACCCGCGAAAAGCCGGTTTCTGTGCCAAGGTTTCCGCCTTGGCGTTGATGATTCCCTTTTGGACTCTGTCATTGTCTTTGGCAAAAAAAGGGACGTATCCCCATTTGATTCGTCCGACACGGTTTTTGGCACCGTCGTTGATCACCGCCAATACTTCTTGACCGGGAGCGACGTTGTATTTGGGAACCCAAATGTCATCTGCGATGTTGTCAATGAGATACACCTCATGCAAATGACGCCGGAGATCATCGAGCAAGGCCCGCAGGGAAAACCGTCCGCACATGATGATCAGCTTCTCTCAGTGACGAAAAATCGGTTTTCCGACATCAATTCCCTGAGTATCCGCTTCGATCGATTCGATCACCACATCGGTTAGCGGACGATCTCGGGAATCGCGCGGGGCCTTGGCAATCACATCCAGGGTCTCAAAGCCCGACAACATGCGTCCAAAAGCCGCGTATTGTCCATCCAGATGCGGACTGTCCCGGTGCATGAGAAAGAATTGGCTTGAGGCCGAATTGGGATCGGGAGTCCTTGCCATCGAAATGACGCCTCTAACGTGGAGAAGGTCGTTGGGAAAACCATTGGCCTTAAACTCGCCTTTGATTTCCTTGGCCCGGGTTGAACCGGCCCCTCCTTGAATCATAAAGCCGGGAATCACCCGATGGAACACAGAGCCGGAGTAATATCCTTGTTGCACCAGAAAAAGAAAATTCCGAACGGTATTGGGAGCTTTGTCCGGATACAGTTCGACCAGCATCGGTTCTTCTCCGCGCACACGGATGGTAACAATCGGATTTTTGGTTTCCATACTATCCTCCAATGGGTAAATCGATTTAGTCCAAGTCTTTTTGCAACAAAACATAGGTGTTCATCGCGCCGGATTCATCGATTTCGATGACTCTTCCGCCTTTTTCCAAATCACCGTAATCGTTATGTCCGGTCACCCGGCCATATGCGAAAAGGATACCTTCGCGATCGAATTTGAAGTCGTTGAGATGGTCGTGTCCGCAGAAAAATCCAACGGTTTTCCCTTGACGCACCATGGCGTCAAACATCCCTGTTTCCCGTTCTTGGGAAAAGACCCGAGGTTCTTCGAATACGCCTTCATAGGTTTCCGCTTCCGCGAACTGGATCAAGGGAATGTGGGTGAACACCAACGACGGATGATCGTCCTCTCCCACATGGGACTCGTACCAAGCCACTTGTTCGGTGGATAGGAACCGATGCCTACCTTCTTCGTCTTCGGGATGAGAATCCATCAGGTACAAAGAATAAAATGGCTGATCTTCCCAAGTGAAAACCATTCGAAAGACCCCGCAGGCACCGTCCCCGAGATCGGGGCCGACTTTGAAGCGTAACCATTCGGTTTCTCCGATGGCGTCCAATAAAGATGTGTAAGTTTGAAAATCGGTTTCATGGTTGCCCAAGACGAACGTCCACGGGGTGTTCAAAGATTCCATGTGGTTGACCAGCCGTTTCATCTGCGCGGGTGCGGATGTAGACAGGAATAAGTCTCCTGTGATGACCACCATGTCCCAATCGCGGCTTCGAACCATTTCTGAAATGGTTTGGAACGTCAGTTGATCATCGGGGTCAAAACGATGATTCAAATGGAGATCGGTCAATTGCAGGATGTCCAACGATCGATCTTCCACGGAAATGTAGAACGGCTCGTCATCGGTGTATCGATCGGTACCCAAAACTCGATTGCATCCGACCAAAAACAATCCCGACAAGACGGATAGAAGCAAAAGCACTCTTTTCATGATCGATCCCTTCCTTTCGGGAAATCAGACACTCGCCCGTTCTTTGACAAACCAAGCATTGTCTGTAGTTGAAAGCGAATGAAACCCCGCACGTTGCAGAACGTGCACCGAAGCGGCATTGCCGGGTTCGACCTCCGCGATGACAGAAAGGACTTCTTTATGGGAAAACGCCCAATCGCAAAGGGCAAGGAGCGCTTCACCCATGAAGCCGTGGCCGCGAAAAGCGGAATCCAAGCCATAACCGACTTCGACCCTTCCCGAAGCATCGGGGACGTTTTTGAAACCCAAACCCCCGATCACCCGGCCATCTTCGGATCGAATGATGTCCCAGTCGGTTCGCCAAAGCCATTCATCGGGATGTTGGCGGATTCCTTCCGCCATCTCGAGATAAGCCTTTTTCAAATGCAAATCGGTTTCCGCTTCTGCTTTCTCCACCAATCGAAGTAACGGACAGGGCATAAGCATCAGCCGTTGGGTCCTGATCGGAGTAGTCGAATTCATTTGGCGGATTCTCTTTCCAATCGTTCCGCCAAGACGACGATTTCTTTCATCCGATCCGGAATCATAATTTTTTGTGGACAATGTTTCATACACTCACCGCAGGCCACGCAACGGTCCGCCCGCCGAGAAGCCTCCATCTCGCGATACGATTCGAGAAAATCGGGAGCCCATCCGGAGAGTGCATACTCGTTGGCAATCCGGAACAGCCCGGGAATGTCGACTCCGTGGGGGCACGGCATGCAATATCTACAGGCGGTACAGGGAATCGTTTTATTGTTGAGGAATATCTGCAAAGCCTGATCGATTACTTTCTGATCGCTATCGGTCAGGGGATGAAAATCCGTCATCGTCCGGAGGTTGTCTTCCGTCTGCTCGAGATTGGACATTCCGCTGAGAACGACCATGACGTTAGGTTTGGAGGCGGCATATCGGATCGCCCAAGATGCCTCGCTGGCGGCGGGGTCCGCTGCCCGCAAAATCGCGTTGGCTTCTTCTCCGAGATTCGCCAACCTGCCACCGCGTACGGGCTCCATGACGATGCAGGGAATCCCGTGCCGTTCGATGATTTGATATTGGCGACGGGCATTTTGAAATTTCCAATCTAGATAATTCAGTTGAATCTGCACAAAATCCCACGGACGATCTTCGATGATTTTGGCCAAAACATCCGGATGATCATGAAAGGAAAAACCGAGATGACGGATTTTGCCCTCGGCCTTCATCCGTTCCAAAAAGGCCATCACCCCGGGTTTTTTGTACACGGCGTACACCTCTTTATTCAGGGCGTGGCACAGATAGAAATCAAAATAATCGACTTGACAGCGTTCCAATTGCTGAAAAAAGATCTTTTGGGCGTCATCGACGTTTTCTACGAGCCAACCCGGCATTTTGGTGGCGAGGAAAAACGAATCACGGGGATATTTTCGTAAAACTTTCCCGATGAATGGTTCGGACAATCCATGATGATAGACCCAGGCAGTGTCAAAATAGGTGACCCCACGAGCGTAGGCTAAATCGATCATTCGTTCCGCGGCGATTTCGTCGATTTCCGGCTTCCCCGGGAATAGTGTCGGAAAACGCATGCAGCCGAAGCCGAGAAGTGATGGATTGCGGTCGATTCCCCGAAATACAGTGGTTTTAGCGATGACTTTGCGATTCATGTTTCATTCCCTCGATTTTCTCAATGAATTGGCGATGAATCACCCGATAATGCGGATGATAAGCCTGACGGTATGCTTCGCTGTGATGAGTGGGACGAACGCCATGGCGCGACAGGTCTTCGATGGCGGCATCGATTTCGGAGTCCGGGCGGGAAATCAAACCTTCGCCATTCATGGTCAAGAATAAGTTCACGCGGTCGTTCCAAATCTTCAAAGTGGCTTTGTCCATCGGAGGACTGAGTGCAAAGGAAGCGAAAAAAGCCTGGGCCATCTCGGTAACGGTCCACCATCCCAAAGAAAGGCTGCGAAGCGAGACCCGAACAAAATCTCCTCCGAGGTTTTCGCAGACCGATGTCCAAACATCGTCGGTCTCTTGCAGTTGCAACTCTTCTTCAATGCCCGTTATGATGTCTTCCAAAGTCGGGACTGAAGAGAAATGGCGTGGGCCGAAGACGCTTTGAAAAATCATTTTGAGAATATCGGATGTTTCCATCAACGGATATCGCTTTAAATGTTCAAGTAAGATCAGACGGAAAGGTTCGTCCATAAAAGTCCTCCTTCACCAAAGCCATTGCGCAAGGCTGACCAACAGCGGAATGGTCACCAACGAAATCAAGGTCGATAAACATACTATCCGGACCGCTTTTCCATAATCCTGATCATACAAACCGGCGAAAACGGCCACGTTCGCTCCGATGGGAGCCACGGAAGGAATTAATATTGCCAACCGAACCGTGGTCAGGGAATCGGGAAGCAGCGTCAATAATCCGATCGTCAATAACGGGATGAGCACCAAACGGACCGCAACGGGTGCATACGCCCTGCGGTCGGTGAAGATGCCGATCAGACGATCTTTGGCCAAATAACTTCCGAGAATGATCATCGCAATCGGAGTGTTGAGGGCGGAAATCATTTTGAGTGGAGTCGTGATAATCTCGGGAACCGGGATTTGCACGAAAAAGAGGAGCAGAGCGATCGCAAAGGCAATCAAAACCGGATTGGTGATCAATCGGCGAAAACGAAACATCGAACGGTCCTTGGTGAATTGATAGACCCCGTACGTCCATTGGAAAAAAAAGATCATCATCACGAAAGAGGCAATGTAAAATACTGCTTCTTCCCCGAGAAAGGCTTGGACCAAAGGGATTCCGAAAAACCCCGCATTGCAAAACGCACTTCCGAAATGGTCAATGACATGACCGGGACGGTGAAACAGCAATCG
>JAKLGB010000023.1 GCA_022710895.1 Bacillota bacterium | reverse complement strand
CCGAAGTATCCGAAGTATCCGAGGCTTTCGGAAGCGGACAAAAGGGATCTTCGGCCATGCCGCACAAGCATAACCCGATTTCCAGCGAAAACATTTGCGGACTGGCGAGAGTCCTCCGCGGGTATGTCGTTCCCGCATTCGAAGACGTATCTCTTTGGCATGAACGGGATATTTCCCATTCTTCCGTCGAACGGATCATTCTTCCGGACGCTACAGGGTTGTTGGATTATATGCTTCACCGATATTCCGGAGTCTTGGATACTTTGGTGGTCGATGCCGGACAAATGCGAAAGAACATCGACCGATCCCGCGGAGTCATCTTTTCCCAACGGGTCCTCACCGCCTTGGTGGATAAAGGCATGGTCCGGGAAGAAGCTTATGATCTCATCCAACAGATCGCCCAAGAGACGTTGGACGGAGGAAAGGATTTCCCCGTTCTCCTCCGCGAGAACCAACGGGTTCGGAATAAATTTACGGCCGAGGAATGGGAAGGTTTGTTCGATTTGAATTTCTATGCCAAGCATGTCGACTACATTTACAGCCAGGTTTTTGCCGGAGGGAAGCATCCAGAATGAAACAATACGATTTGGATCGGATCATCGATCGCGAAAATACCCAGAGCATCAAGTTTGATCACGAAAAAAGCCAATGTTGTCTGCCGATGTGGATTGCGGACATGGATTTCGCCGTAGCCGATGAAATCGTTGAAGCCGCCAAAAAACGGGCGGAACATCCGATATTCGGATACTCCTATCTTCCCGATGCGTTGTTCGATGCCTTCATCCGTTGGCATCGAATCCGCCACGGGATCGAATATCGAAAGGAAGACATCATCCCGTATTACAGCGTCGTCGCCGCGATTGATCTGATTTTGAACACCTTCACCCAACCGGGAGACAATATCACGATCATGAGTCCGGTGTACGTCTACTTTTGGGAAGCCCTCAAAGAAACGCAGCGGACCGCTTTAGCATCGCCTTTGATCAACCATGATAATCGATATTCCATCGATTTTGACAATCTTGAGGCTTGTTTTTCCCGGTCCAAAGTTTTCTTAATGTGTTCTCCGCACAATCCGGCGGGTCGCGTTTGGACCCATGAGGAACTGGAGCGGATCGCCGCTTTGGCCGAGCGATATGACGTGATGATCATCGCCGATGAAATTCATTCGGATCTGATCATGCCGGGATACCGGCACATCCCCTTTTCGTCTTTGGGGTCCAAGACCGCCGATCGCACCATCACTTTGCTTTCTTCCACCAAAACGTTCAATCTCGCTCAGGCGGGAATGTCCTTCATGGTCACTCAGAACCGGCAATGGGCATCGATCCTCCGCCGGGAGATGTGTCGTTTCCATTTGGGGGCGCAGAACGTATTCGCCGCGGTAATGGTCCAAGCGGCCTACGAACACGGCGAGGACTGGCTCAATCAGGTGCTGACTTACATCAATGGCAACTACCTACTCATCCGTGATGTTTTGACTCAAAAGATGCCGGAGATCAAGATTCTTCCGCTGGAAGGAACCTATTTGATTTGGTTGGATTGCCGGAATCTTCCTGCCTGTGTCACGGACTTTTTTGAAAATCAAGCCCATATTTTGGGCGAAGACGGATCATTGTTCGGTCCCGAAGGGGCAGGATATTATCGGATCAATATCGCCACGCCGCGTCGAAATATCGAAAAAATGCTGGCGGGGATGGAAGAAACCTATCGGAAATGCGGTTGTCGCCGTTCATGATTTCGGCGGGAAAAGGAGGTTCGGTTCGTGAAGACATTCGGTAAATTACTCATATTCTGCCTTCTCGCGGGCTTCTCGGCCGGGTTTTTTCTCGGTGTCGGAGCGGCGGATCGTTCGCAGCTGATCCTCACTCGCGCCTCCGTCGCGACGGCTTTGGGAGCGCAAACCGATTATGAAGAAGACTCTTTCACTGCTTTCTCCGACATTATCGACGGAGTGGGCGGATTAGTTGCCGTGGATGCGGTGATTGCCGATGATGCCGCAACGCAAGAAGACGTCGACGCCTTGAACGCCCTGCTGGTCAATGCTTTGTCGGGGTTGACGCTTCAGTCGACTTATCAAGATGCCGAAACCGCCTATGCCACGGCCTCCGGGTTTCTTGTCAATGAAGCATTTACCCAAACGTCACGGGACCGGCTTCAAGCCATCCTGTTGGCGGGGCGTGCCATCCTTGATGAACCGACATCGGGTGAATCCGCGGTCGGTGCCTTGAAAACGCAATTGTTGGGCGCCTCTGGTATTTTAGTTTCCCAGGCAGTGACGGACGATCTCGTCGCAAAGAACAATTTGGCGATTTCTCGCTATTATGAAGAACGTAATTCCTATACCGTTTCCTCTCATGATGCTTTCAAAGCCGCCGTCGATGCCTATGGGGGATATCTTTCCGTCCAACAATTGTTGGCCAAACCGGACGTCGTCGAAAGCGAACTCACGAATCAAACTGACCTCATAGAATTGGCTTTTCTGTTATTGGAACGCCGCGGGGATACTTCGATTCTGGAAGCCGCATATGAAACAGCATCCGACCACAGCCTCGAAGGATTCATTCCCACGTCCGTGACCGCCTATCAAAACGAACTATACCGAATTCATGAAATCATCATCAGCCCCGACCAGAATCAGGCGGCGGTGGACGCCGCTTATGCAGATTTGCTGGAAGCAGAAAATCTCTTGATTCCCTTTGCGGATAAAAACGAATTGATCGAAGCCATTCGCGACGCCCGTGATCTCCGGGAAAGCCGATATACCGTGACATCCTATTATCAACTGAGACTTTTACTGGACCGCGCGGTAACGTTGTCCGAAAACCCCGACGCCTTACAAGCGACGGTCGATCAACTGGTGCTCGACCTCGGGGAGGCTATCGAAAACCTGGTTTTACTACCGGATCAAATCGAATTGACGGTCGGGAAAACCGGAATCAATCTCGGAAGATACGTGACGCTCGGAGATTCGCAAATCACGGGGTATGTTTCCTCCGATCCCACGATTGCGACGGTCGACGCCGCGGGAAACGTCACGCCTATTCGCTTTGGAACCACGATTGTCACCGTGACCCTCGCCAACGGCACGGAAGAAACCCTTGCGGTGTTCGTCAAAGAAAAAATCAGACCGGTGACATTGATATTACTGGGAGGGATTCCCGCATTGGCAATCGGAACCGGCCTCTTCATGGTATTGCTTTCCAGAAGTCGGCCGGCAGAAATCGCTCAAAGAGTTCGAAAAAACCAAATGAAACCGAAGAAAACCTTGGTTACCAAGGATGGAATCACCGAAATCAAATGAAAGTAACATGAGAAGAGGGATCAGTATGTCATCAGAAAAGAAAGTCCTGTATCGGGACACGGAGAACCAGAAGATTTTCGGAGTATGCGCCGGATTAGCGGATTATTTGTCGATGGATGTTACGCTCTTGCGGGTCATTACCGTCTTACTCATCGTCTTCGGAGGGATGAGTCTTTGGGTCTACATTATCCTTGCCATCGTAATCGATCCGAAAAGCGTGGTTCTCAAACGTCAACAAGATAAAATTCATCAGACGGAAACCGTGGAACCCGAACCCGACGATGACCCTTTTGCCAAATTTGACAAAAAAAAGTGAAAAACGAGAAGTTCGGTTGATAGGATCCCCATTCAGTAGACGGCGCGAATAACGAAAGTTATTTAACCGGATCCGAAATGGGGATCCTTTCTTTATGCTCAAAAGTCACGATTATCGTTTGGAACCCAACGAGGAACGGTTCAATGCGGTCGAAAACGGGCGTTCCCCCTTTGGGGGATCGCTCGTTTTTTCTTTAAAAAAAACACTGTCAAGACTGTAAAAAAAAGATTTTTGACGGTATAATGGAAGACAGAAGGGAGGGCATTAGCATGGACGAATACCGTATTCATCGCCATATCCTTTGCATTGACCTGAAGAGTTTTTATGCTTCCGTCGAGTGTGCCCTTCTCGGATTAGATCCCTTCGCCACGCCTTTGGTGGTCGCCGATGCCTCCCGCGGCGGCGGATCGATTGTTCTCGCTGTTTCTCCCTACCTGAAAAAATTCGGAGTTCCCGGACGTTGTCGCATTTATGAACTCCCCAAAAACATCGACATTATTTTCGCCACCCCGAGAATGGAAAAATATTTGGAATACTCCACCAAAATCGTTGAAATCTACCTTCGGTTCGTTTCGGAGGAAGACCTCTACGTCTACTCGATCGACGAAGTGTTCATGGATTTTTCCGAATACCGCGACTATTATCGAAAAACCGACCGGCAGATCGCCCAAATGATTTTGGATGCCATCTATCAAGAAACAAAAATCACCGCCACGTGTGGGATCGGTCCCAATATGTTATTGGCGAAATTGGCTTTGGACATCGAATCAAAAAAAGCTCCGGACTTCATCGCCGAATGGACCTATGACAACTTTCAAGAAAAATTGTGGGGCCTTTCGCCGCTTTCGGAAATGTGGGGCATCGGTCACAACACCGAAGCAAGCCTCAACAAACTCGGCATCTTCACCGTTGGCGATCTGGCTCGTTTCGACGTGGTCAAATTGAAGAAGAAATTCGGAATCATCGGCGAAGAATTGTATTACCACGCCAACGGAATCGATCAAAGTTTGATCCAAGACAAATTCAACATCAAGCCCGTGGCAAAAAGTTACGGAACCGGACAAACCCTTTTTCGGGATTACTACCGTCCGGACGTGTACCAAATCATCCTTGAATTGGTAGACGACGTCTGCCGCCGTTTGCGGTTATCCCGTAAAAAAGCGACGACCGTTCATTTGGGAATCGGCTACAGCAAAGACTCCGGAGGCGGTTTCGGTCGACAGATCAAACTGCCGACGCCTTCCGCCAACGAGGCGGAAATCTATCAAGCTTGTCTTCATTTGTTCAACACCTCCTATGAAGAAGAACCGATACGTCGGGTCAACGTCGCGGTGACGGGTCTGGTGGAACAACCGGAACTGCAGACCAACCTGTTTGAAGACATCAGCAAAGTGATCAAGGAACAACAGATTTTCTCGACCCTCGACGAGGTCAAATTCAAATTTGGCAAAAACAGCGTTAACCGAGCATCGTCGGAAACCAAAGCTTCCACGGTGAAAGCTCGAAACGAACAGATCGGTGGTCACCGTGCCTAACGCTTACGTCGATCGCGGCATCATCAAATGGAACGCTTTCGATGCGCTTGTCGGGTATTCGTCGATGCTCGAAGAGATGCGCTATCGTTTGGGGAAAAAGCCTCGCCCCGTTCTCAGTGATGACGACTTCGAAACCATGAACCGTAACCTTCAGGAAGCATGGAAAACCCAGTGTGACATCGAATTGAAATATTATCACGACGGATATATCCGGTTCACGTTCGGGACCGTGCGCAAAGTGGATTTCACCAACAAAGAAATCACCTTGTCCACTTGGGAAAAATTCCATGCGGAAGACATCATCGAGATCCACTTTCAATGATGTCTTTTCTTTTCGGACATTTTCGGGCGATTTTCAGGGATAGGGTTGACAATCGGCGGCCGCAGGTAGGAAAATAGAAAGCGTGATGCAAAAGAGGTGAAACCATGGACGAAAAACGCACCGTACGGCGCTTGGCAAGAGCCAAAGTCAATTTGTTTCTGAATGTGAAAGGGCGACGGCCCGATGGATATCATGATTTGGAAATGATCAATGCCCGCATTTCCTTGGCCGATGGATTGTCCTTCGTTTCCGGCGGGGATGAGCGCGTGGTCATCCGTTCCAACGATCCGTACCTGCAAAACCACGATAATCTCGTCTATTTCGTGGCCAGAGACCTGATGGAAAGCCACGCTCCCGACGAGCACGTCACGATCGAAATCGATAAACGCATCCCTGCCGGAGCGGGATTGGCGGGGAATTCCGCCGATGCCGCCGCGGTCATCGAGGGGCTCAACGAACTCTACCAATGGGGAATCTCTCCCGCCGCCATGCGGGACTTCGCCCTTCTTTACGGAGCGGATATTCCGTATTGTTTCGAACCCCGTCCGGCCTTGGTCGAGGGCATCGGGGAACGGATCACCCCGCTGGAGATCGACCTGAGCGAATATGCCGTCCTTCTCGTTCACCCAAAGGTGTTCGTGGCCACCGATCAAGTGTTCAAAAAAGGCGATATGGTCGGATTCCCGACCTATGACATTGGCCCTGTCTTGGATGCCGTCCGAAATAAGAATCTTCCGAGGATGTTCGAACTTTTACGAAATTCGTTGGAAGAAATCACTTTTTCCCTATCTCCGGAAACCAAAAAAGCCAAAGAAATGCTTATTGCTTTGACCGGTTCCGACGGAGTCGTCATGACTGGAAGCGGCGCGGCGGTCCTGAAAATAGTGAATCCGAGTCAATTTAACTTATACGATCGCCTTGATGTTTTAAGTGATAAGTTTTCGGTCAATATTTACAATTTTTTGTAAGAATGTCCCCAAGTGACCTTTAAAAAGGCCTTTTTGCATGCTATAATCAAGAAAAGAGGTGGGAATATGGACATTACTGAAGTTCGCGCTAAACGCGTCAACGGGGAAAATCGTTTAGTAGGCATCGCCGCCATTACGATTGATGGATGTTTCGTGGTCCATGAACTCCGGATCATCGAAGGGAAAGATGGGTTGTTTGTCGCCATGCCGAGCCGAAAAATGCCCAATGGCGAGTTTAAAGATGTCGCCCATCCGATCAACACCGAGACCAGAACCGCGATTGAGCAAGCCGTCCTTGAGGCTTTCAACAAATTGCCGGTATTGAAACCGGAAAACGTTTAGTATCCGAACCGAAAGGTGCCGTTATCGACGGTGCCTTTTTTTACCCATCGCCAAAATATTTTTTTAAATAGTTATTGTGTTTTGCACAGTACCATGATATTCTATATGTGTGTAATACACAGTAAGGGGGGCGAACATGAACTCTCAATTCAAAAAAGGCATCATCGAAATGTGCGTTCTCGACCTGGTGTCCAAACGGGATCTTTATGGGTTCGCAGTCATCGACCGTCTCTCCGGCGAGATTGATGTCAACGAAAACACCATCTACCCGATCCTACGACGATTGACCGAACAAGGGTATTTTACCACCTACACCCGCCCCACAAACGTTGGGGCACCACGAAAGTATTATGCCATTACCGAGAGCGGAAAACGGCGATTACAGGAATTCCAATCAGAGTGGCGACGATTTCTCGAAGGAGTTTTTCACATTTTGGAGGATCAAAATCATGACAAAGAATGAATATTTAACGCAAATCCGCCATCTTTTTGCGGATTACCGAATCTCCCGTGACGAATTAGAGGACATTTTGAACGATTACGGACAAATGTGGGATGATGCCGCCGCTCAGGGGTTGAGCGAAGACGAAATCATCGCCAAACTCGGGCAACCGGAAAAAGTCGTCCTCGAATTGGGAGAGACCCGCGAACGCCGCAAAGACGGCCGTGGGAACGGCAAAATCATCGCACTCATGCCTTTTCTCTGTGTGGCCGTGTTCATGGGGCTTGGACTCAGTCCCCTCCATCTGTGGCATCCCGGATGGATGGTGTTCCTGTTGATCCCGGTGACCGGGATTCTTGTCGGAATGCGAAAAAAACATAACCCACACGTCCTAACAGCGCTTTCTCCCTTCTTTGCGGTGGTTGCATTCCTGGTTTTGGGTTTTGGGTGGTCGCTATGGCATCCCGGTTGGATGGTCTTTTTAATGGTTCCCGTCATCGCCATCCTTGTTTCTGCCAGACAACGAACCTTTCTTCAAACTTTGACGGCACTTTCTCCGTTTATTGCCGTCATCGCCTTCATTTTTCTGGGCACGAAAGGTTGGTGGAACCCCGGTTGGCTTGTCTTTCTCATCATCCCGATGTTGGGGGTCTTGAATCACAAAGATTCATGGATCAAAATCGGTTTTGAGATTTGCTTTGCGGTCGCCATCGGGATTTACCTCTTCGCCGGATATAGATACGGCTTGTGGAATATCGGGGCTTTCGCCTTTGCGTTACCTATTCTCTTTGGATTACTGGTCGGGGAAATTCGGATTCAAATCGGCGGTCGGAGAAGTCTCCCTGTTCTGATCACCGTCATAATGGCCATCGCCGTTTATCTGGGGGTCGGCTTGCTTTGGGGCGAAACGTTTGCTTGGCTGTGGGTGATTTTCCTTGCCGTCCCCGTCGTCGCCATCGTGACCAACGCCAAGAAAAAGGATATTTTCGTCGCTGTTTCTCCGTTTTTGGCGACGACGATCTTTTTCCTCCTCGGTTATTTTGCGAATGCTTGGGCGTGGAGCTGGCTGGTATTTCTCTTCATTCCGGTCATCGCCATTCTCAAAGATAAATGATGAAATGACGTTTTTACAGCAATCCATTTGAATGAACCGCCAATCCGGAAGGAAAACCACGCTTCCGGATTTTTTTATGGATCGAAGAATGAAAACCCCGGATTTCCCTTACATCGGTCGATACTTTTTGACCTTTTTTATTTCTTGCGCGTGGTGTATAATAGGGATATCAAGTGATAATCTCACCTTGGGAGGAAAAAGATGGCGGTCTTTCACGGATCCAAAGTCAAAATTTTTGCGTTGAGTTCCAACATCCCGCTTGCCAAGGAAATTGCCGACTACATCGGCATTCCTTTGAGCGATTGCGAAGTCACCCGGTTTGCGGACGGTGAAATCAACATGAACATCGGAGAGACGGTCCGCGGGCACAAAGTGTTCGTCGTGCAGTCGACCAGCGCCCCCGTTAACGAAAATCTGATGGAGTTGCTGATCATGATCGATGCCCTGAAACGGGCATCCGCCAGAGAAATCAACATTGTCATGCCTTATTACGGTTATTCTCGACAGGACCGCAAAGCCAAAGCGCGCCAACCGATTTCCGCCAAGTTGATTGCCGACCTTCTCCAAGTGGCCGGAGCGACGCGGGTCATTTGCGTGGATCTTCATGCCCCGCAGATTCAAGGATTCTATAACATTCCCATCGATAACTTCCGTGCTCTTCCGATTATTGCCGATTACCTCAAGAAAAAGAATCTTAAAGATTTGTGCGTCGTTTCTCCCGATCACGGAGGCGTTGCCCGCGCCAGAGCCTTGGCGGACGTTCTCAATGCACCCATCGCCATCATCGATAAAATGCGTCCGGAACCCAATGTCGCCGAGGTTATGAACATCATCGGTTCCGTCAACCGGAAGAACTGCGTCATCATCGATGATATGATCGATACGGCGGGGTCCATTTCCGCGGCCAGCCTCGCGATGAAAGAAGCCGGAGCCAAAGACATCATCGCCTGCTGCACCCACCCGCTGCTTTCCGGACAAGCCGTGGAACGGATCATGAATTCCCCGGTTTCGGAGATGATTTGTACCAATACAGTCCAATTGTCCGAAGAAAAGAAATTTCCAAAATTGGTTCAACTCTCATTGGCCAAACTCATCGGGCAAGGCATCATCAATATCATCGACGACCAAGGGGTCTCCAGCCTCTTCGGATGAGTCTTTTCTCGAAAAGATGTTTCCTTAGGAGACATCTTTTTTCAAACCACGTTCAGAAAGAAGGGATTACTGTGTTTGATTTACTCAAGTACAACCGCGAAGCTTGGGAAAAGGAAGTTCGCGAAGGTAACAAATGGACGCTTCCGGTCTCCGAACAGGAAATCGCCGAAGCCCGAAACGGGAATCTCCGGATATTCCTCACCCCGACCAAACCCGTTCCCGCTTCATGGCTTGAGGATCTTCGGGGAAAAGATATCCTCTGCTTGGCTTCGGGCGGAGGGCAACAAGGCCCCTTGTTGGCGGCTTTTGGGGCGAATGTCACCGTTTTTGACAATTGTCCCGCTCAATTGGAAAAGGATGCTTTTGTCGCCCAACGGGAAAACTTGACGATCCGCCTGCAACAAGGAGACATGCGGGATCTTTCCTGTTTTGCGGACGAAACGTTTGACTTCATCGTCCATCCCGTTTCCAACTGCTTCGTCGACGAAGTCCGACCCGTTTGGAAGGAAGCCTTTCGCGTCTTGAAGCCCGGCGGAGTCATGATCAGCGGGTTCGACAATCCCATACTTTATATCTTTGATTTGGACCTTTGGGATCGGACCAAATCCATCGAGGTCCGCTACAAAATTCCTTATTCGGATTTGAAACAGTTGCCCGAGGAACAACTGGCGCAGCGGATCGCCGCTCACGAAGCGGTTGAATTCGGCCATAGCCTGGCAGACCAAATCGGCGGGCAAACCGATGCGGGCTTTCATCTTATCGGGTTTTATGAAGACAACTCCGGATGGGGAGATTTATTGGATCCGTACATTGACACTTTTATCGCCACCCGAGCGAAAAAACCGGGGTGCGGAGGGCATCACCGCTAATTTTCGCAACCTCTTTACATCCTCGGGAATTATGTTATAATAGAGACAATTCGATGAACGGACCAGTAGGACGACCTTACGGTTTCAGAGAGCGAGCGGTTGGTGAGAGCCCGCATCCGGAATCGTCCGAAGAACACCGGGAGAGGCGGAAGAACCAAGTAGAACCGCCCGCGACTCTGCGTTATCGAGACTGAGGGCCGGCATGTCCGGAACAAAGGTGGTACCACGGTTGACAAAATCGTCCTTTTTAGGGCGATTTTTTTGTTTTCAAGGAAGGTGATCCGATGACGATTATGGATGAATTGCGCGCCAAGCGCCAATCCCATGGGGAAGCCGCCCCATCCTACTTTCACAAAACCAAAGAAGGGCAATATCAAGCCAAAGATGTCTTTTGGGAAATTGCCACACCCGCGATTCGGGATATTTTGAAACGTCATGATCGGGCGGATGAAGCCGAAATCGAGGAGCTCCTGCAAAGCGAAATCCACGAAGCCAGGACTTGCGCCCTTGCCCTCCTGACGCGACGCTATCGGAGCGGGGATAGAGAAGCAAAACAACGGATTTTTCAGTACTATCTGTCCCGTCTCGACCGTGTGAACGGCTGGGATCTGGTCGACATCTCGTGCCCGGATATCGTGGGGGGATGGATCCTGGAAACCGGTCAAGAAGCGATTTTGGACGAATTGGCCCAATCTCCCGATTTATGGAGACGCCGAGTAGCGATCGTGTCCACCCTTAAACTGATTCAAAACGGCATTTTCGATACGACTTACCGAATCGTGGAAAAACTGTCGGACGATAAGGAGGATTTGATTCATAAAGCGTGCGGATGGATGTTGCGGGAAACCGGCAAACGAGACCGCACGCGGTTGAACCGGTTCCTCCGCGACCAGTATGCATTTCTTCCGCGGACGACACTCCGTTATGCAATCGAGCGGCATGAGCCCGCTCAACGCCAAGAAATATTAAAAGGAATCTTTAGGGAGGATTAAAGATGGAAACCACCATTAAAAGCTTGTATCAGCAATACCCTGCGATGGACGGAAAAACCGTTCAGATCAGTGGTTGGGTCCGCAACAATCGCGGACAAAAAGAATTCGGATTCATCGATTTGAACGACGGTTCTTTTTTCGAGACGATCCAAATCGTTTATGAAGAAGCCAAACTCCTCAATTTCAAAGAAGTGCAGAAGTTTCGGGTCGGATCGGCCGTCGCCCTCGAGGGAACACTCGTCATCACCCCGGGAATGAAACAACCTTTTGAAATCAAAGCGTCTTCGATTGAATTGGTCGGTGACAGTCCCGAGGATTATCCGATTCAGCCGAAACGACACTCCCGCGAATTTCTTCGTGAGAACGCCCACCTTCGGATGCGGACCAATTTGTTTTCCGCTGTTTTTCGGGTCCGCTCCGTGGTCTCTTTCGCCATTCACAGTTTCTTCCAAGAGAAGAACTTCGTCTACGTTCATACGCCGATCATCACCGGATCCGACGCCGAAGGGGCGGGAGAAATGTTCCAAGTCACGACTCTTGACCTTCCCGCTCTCTTGAAGAGTGGAGCCAAGGAAATCGACTATTCCAAAGACTTCTTCGGAAAAATGACCAACCTGACCGTTTCCGGTCAACTTCAGGTGGAAACCTATGCGATGGCGTTCCGCAACGTATATACCTTCGGACCGACGTTCCGGGCGGAAAATTCCAACACTCAACGACACGCCTCCGAATTTTGGATGATCGAACCGGAGATCGCTTTCGCCGACCTTAAAGACGACATGGAGTTGGCGGAATCAATGGTCAAATATGTCGTGAAATACGTTTTGGACCATTGCCCCAACGAAATCAACTTCTTCAACGAATTCGTCGAAAAAGGGTTGAAGGTCAAATTGGAAAAAGTGGTTTCTTCAAAGTTTCACGCCGTGACACACCATGATGCCATCGCCATTCTCCAAGCCAGCAAAGAGCCGTTTGAGAACAAACCGGAATTCGGCGAAGATCTTGCGACCGAACACGAGAAATATTTGACTCGTCATTTTGACGGACCCGTTTTCGTCATCGACTGGCCCAAAGAAATCAAAGCCTTCTATATGCGGGTCAACCCCGATGGGAAGACCGTGGCCGCGATGGACCTGTTGGTTCCCGGATCGGGAGAACTGATTGGGGGTTCGCAACGCGAAGAACGTTATGACGTCCTCGTTCGCCGGATGGAAGAACTGAAGATTGACACGGCCCCCTATTGGTGGTATCTGGATTTACGCAAGTACGGCGGTTGTAAGCACGCCGGATTCGGACTCGGTTTGGAACGCATGATCATGTATGTCACAGGCGTCGACAACATCCGAGACGTCTTGTCGTTTCCGCGCACGCCGAAGAACTGCGAATTTTAATTTTTGACGAGCAGAACATCATCCGCTCGTTTTTTTTACAGCCATTTGAGCGCCAAAGGGGGCGATTTCGTGAAAAAGGCCGTTTTTGTTCTGTTGGTGGGTTTCGGGACCGTCTTTTTTGGTTTTGCCTTCAGAAACAGGGGTGTTTCCTGGATGGACCAAGCTCTATGGGAAACGAAAAACCCGTTTCGGATCGTCCTTTGCGTGACCGAAGATCTACGTACCTCCATGGCGGTTAACTTCGAACTGAAAGAAGATGTTCCCGGGTTCGTCGAATACCGACTGTCCGGAGAAACCCTCTTTTCTCGCAGTGAGACCCGTGAAAAAACGGTTCGTGTCGGGACTACGCAAGTTTACTTTCGGGAATGTGACCTTCTTGACCTTCTTCCGGGGACGATCTATGAATATCGCGTGGGCGGAGGGGATCAAGTAAGTGAAATATACCGTTTCAAAACAATGGATCCGGACCCTTCTGCCGTATCATTCCTGGTTTTGTCCGATCCTCAAGGATCCGATCGACTCGATTACGAAACCTTCGCCAACAACGTTTTACGCGTTATTAATGATTCCGGTAAAAGCCCAGACTTGGCGATTATTACCGGAGACGTCGTTAATAGAGACGAAAGCCGGACCCAGTGGAATTGGTTTATCCAATCCCTCTCGGTGATTGCTTTAGAAATCCCGATTGCCATTTCCATCGGGAATCATGAAACCGGGTCTTTCACCGACCCCCAGATCCGATCCATTGAATTTTCCGGATATTTTCATTTTCCGCTCAATGGACCGGTCTATCAAACTTTTGACACCGTGGAGGGGGATCAACGCCTTTTTGATTTTGACTTGGGAAAGACGTTTAGTTTCGATGCCGGGCCTGCCCATTTTGTGGCGATCGATTCCGAATTTTTGAACAACCCCTTGGACGAAGATAATTTTGGAATATTTTCTCAATGGTTGGAAACCGACCTTGCTCCTCATTCGGATGATTGGGTTGTCGCCTTTCTTCATCGCGGGCCTTATTCGCTGCATTACGATTCTCAAAACGTGAAAGATCTTGTGGTGCCCCTATTAGAAAAATACGGAACCGACTTGGTCCTTTCCGGACACGATCACCGCTATTCTCGTGCCGTTTATTTCCAAGATCGGATGGTTGATCTATCGGCTCTCGGTAGCGGAGGGCTGAATGACTATAGTTTTGGAGAAGGAACGACTTATCTTGTCGGCAATTCCGCCGGGGTCAAGTTCTACGACCACCGGGACGATAACGATACCCAAGTTGCCTTTCGATATGACGAAAAAAACCCCGTGATTCCATGGGTGGAAATCACCGGATCGTCGATTCAAGTAACCTCTTATATGGTAGATCGAAGCGATTGGGTCACGTTTTATCCGGACCGTGTCTCCGTGATCGATACTTTCGTGATTCGACCGTAAAAAAAAACGATCGGTTCCCTTCCTGGGCACCGATCGTTATCGTAATGGTTATTTCTTTTCGGTTTTGACGGCTTCGAGCAATCCGGAAGCCAAGCCGACGATTCCCTGAAGTTCCGAAGGAATGATGATCTTCGTGGCGTTTCCGTTGGCGACCCGCTCCATCGAACGATAAGCTTCGAGAGTCAGATAAGCATGATCGGCGCCGGCTTCTTTGATGAGCTGGATGCCGCGGGCAGTGGCAGTTTGAATGGCAAGGATGGCAGAGGCTTGGCCTTCCGCTTCGCGGATCTGGGTTTCTTTCTTCGCTTCCGCGCGGAGAATGGCAGCTTGTTTTTCGCCTTCCGCTTCGAGAATGGCAGAAGCTTTACGGCCTTCGGAGATCAAAATCGCTTCGCGGCGTTCGCGTTCGGCACGCATTTGTTTTTCCATCGCTTCGCGAATTTCTTTGGGCGGGACGATGTTTTTGACTTCGACCCGGTTGATCTTGATACCCCACGGGTCGGTGGCTTCATCAAGGATCTTGCGCATTTTTTCGTTGATTAAGTCGCGGCTGGTCAGGGTTTCATCCAGTTCCAGATCACCGATGATGTTACGCAAGGTGGTCGCCGTCAAGTGTTCAATCAACAAGCCGGGATTTTCCGCGCCGTAAACATACTGTTTGGAGTCCGTAATCTGCAGGAAGACGACGGTGTCGATCTGCATGGTCACGTTATCTTTGGTGATAACGGCTTGCGGGGCAAAATCAAGAACTTGTTCTTTCAGAGAGATGGTTTCATCCGGGGATCCGTTGGGCCGATACGTCCTTTTGATCCGGTCCACGAAAGGAACCAACCAGTGGAATCCGGAGTTCCAAGTGGTGTAGTATTTTCCCAAACGCTCAACGATGTATTGGTTGGCTTGAGAAACGATGCGGACTCTGGATCCGAGGTAAATGATAATGATGACCAGTAAAACGAGGAACATGACTAATCCGAAAGTCTGAGCGGGTTCCAATAAAGTGTAGAACATTTTTTTCCTCCTAATTATTTTTTTTTTTATCAATGGAAAACGGCGGGACGAGACAGGTCTTTGGGCGTCATTTTGCCCAAATCGACCCGATTGATGTGAATTCCCCAAGGATTCACGTTTGCTTGCAGGAATTCCCGAAGCCGATAGTGAATCGCGGAGGAATCGGTCAGAATCTCTCCCCATTCATACTGTACGAATAACCCATGAATCGCCTGAGCCATGAGCCGTTCGACGAGAATGGGAGGGGCGGATGCCCCGTAAACATATAACCGAGGGTCGGAGATTTGCAGATTTACCTTGGCACTCAAAGCCACGGACACGCGGTCTTTGGTGAACACCTCGGGCCAAGCATAAGTCTTGATGATTTGATGCGTTGGAATCATGTGGACCGTTTTGCCTTGAAAATCAATGGTTTTCCGCAATCGATCGACAAACGGCAACCGGTAATGAATCCCCGGGCCGCAAGTCCGAAGGTAAGTCCCAAGACGTTCGATGACGCAGCTTTTGTTTTTGGGAATGATCATGAAGCGGGTCAAAAGATAGACGATCAGCGCTCCGAAGAGGCCAAGAATCAGCAAATCCAACGGATTGTCTTGAATGGCCGAGAAGATGACCGACATGCTGATCCCTCCTACCATGAATCCTAATAGCCATACCCGGTTTTGACGACTGACATTTTCAGCAAGCGGTCCCGCAGCGTGGTTTTCTTGGGGGTCATCGAAATCATGATCAAATCGATCATCAACGTCAAAAGCAACACAGCGACGCCGATATAGGGACTGATCATAACCGTCAAGACAACAAACAGGAACTTAAACACGATGTCATGGAAAAAGACCGAAAGCGGGTTGACCGAAGGACCGTCGAGCTTAACTTGGAAGATCTTCCGGCCCAACGTTTTCCCGGTGAGTACAACCGTGTAAATCGACAGAATGACGATAAATCCAATCACGAAATAAAGGATGCACGTCCAAAAATAGAGGGAAATCGGGACGTTGTAAGGTTCGATGTCGATGGAATATTGGGTATCCAACACGGCCTTGTCCGCAACATAGGTGTCGTATGCAAGGTTCTTTAGTGTTTCGTCTCCGTTAGCCAGTTCGACGGAAGCGTTGTATTGGTCGGACAAGATTCCCAACTCGGCATAGTACGCATCGGAGATTTCTTCGTAGGCGCCGTAGAGCTCATCGAAGTGATCGACTTGGTTTTGTAAAATGGTTCGTCCAAGAACCAAAAAAGACAGATAAACAACGGCGACGACGAGTAAAGCATCAATCAATGTAGATAAAGCTCTTTTGAAAAATCCTGCATTCATTCTGGTTTCTTTACCACGAGTTTCACGCCTTCAATGGCCAAAACTTCAACTTTCTCGCCGACTTGGATTTCTTCTTGAGCGATGGCGGTCCAAATTTTGCCATCGATTTTGACTTCTCCGTGTTCGTCCGGAGCAATTTTCTCAGTGCAGATGGCGATTTTTCCGATCAAACGGTCGACGTTCGTTTTGATGTCGTTTTTCTTCAAATAGCGCCAGAAAAGCGGGCGAAGGCTCAGCAGCAACGCTGCCGAAACAACGATGAAAACGCCGATCTGGATATAAATGTTGCCCCCAAACAGCAGAACGATCAAAGCGGCAAGGGCGCCGCCCGCGAACCAGATGCTGGTCAGATCCATCGTGGCGGCTTCAATGGCACCCGTCAACAGGATGATGCCCACCCAGATCAGCACGGCGATGACTTCCGGAGCCATTAATGTGACGATCATGTTCACACCTCTCTCCTTTTGAGATCGATGATCAAAGCCTTGTCTTTTTCGTTCCAAACGGCTTTGAACTTGTAAGACTGGTTGTTCTCAAACGACAAATTCAGCAATTCCCCGACTTCCTGCATAAACAGCTTGTTGCAGATGCGGGAATAACTGGACTTGACGGTGATGTTGTGCCATTGGTCTTCGGGAATGAAACCACTCAGGGTATCTTCCTTCGACAATGGTTTGATCGCGATCTGTCGGTTTTCGGGATCCAACCCCACCAAAACCACGTAAGCCGATTCAAAATAGGCGGTTGCGGATTTGTTCAGGGTGATGTTCGAACCGTACAGTGTCGCCAGTTCATCAAGGGGTTTTTTCGACGCCCAGATGAAATTCGCCATAGGTTCAACCTCCATTATATTCCTGTTTTGTTCTATTTACTATTATATCAAAAACTTTTTCGATTATCAACAATTATTTTAAATTATTTTCAAATATTTCGAATTACCGAAGCATTTACATTTGCTTGGTTTTCGAGTATAATAAGAACGACCTGGGGTGAGAAAATGGAAACAATCAATTCGCAGGAATGGGCGGAACGCAGTTTGATCAAAAAGTTCAAAGGGCCGCTCTATTCCAAGTTTTGTAAGGCCCTCCTCCGTTATGAAATGATCAACCCCGGCGATAAAATCGCCGTAGCCATTTCGGGTGGGAAAGACAGCCTGGTTTTGGCCAAACTTTTCCAAGAGTTCAAACGCCACGGAAACGTCGATTTCGATGTCGTTTTTTTAACAATGGATCCGGGGTTTCGCGAAGAGGCCATGAAGGATCATTTGGACAATTGCGCCAGATTGGGAATCGACATCATCGTCGAAAAGTCCAACATTTTCGAA
>JAKLGB010000022.1 GCA_022710895.1 Bacillota bacterium | reverse complement strand
TTGGCATTGGTATTGTATGTGGCCGTGGCGGGGGTTCTCTTATGGAAAGCACGACCGGAAGCGGCAGAAGTTCGGATTCTTTCCATCCGTGAAGAGCGTTCGCGCTTGATCACTTCAGCCGACGAAACCATCGATATTCCCTTGTATTTCAATCAGAAAGCGAATTTTTATATCGAACCCAGATGGGTCCGTAACGCTCGATTGACGAACGGGGAAGAGGAAATCGCCGTATCCCTTACCATTGTCGATGCTCAAGAAACCGCAGTATTCCGCGATTGCCTTTTTTACATCTATCGCTTTCGGATCGGCTTTCCCGATATGGACCTTGAGGGAGTGCGACTTAATTGGGAATCCGTCCGGCTGGAAGTGGGTTACGACAATGATAAGACACTCTCGGTCGAAATTGGGAGTTTATCGATGCTTTTTTTTCGAGGGGATAACCCGCCGCATCTGGATTTCTTTCGGTTGTATCCCGTGATGGGAGAAGCCGATGATACAACTCTGTTGCAAGGATTTGTGCTGGGTCTTGATCCGCAAACCGCATCCCCTTTGGTTATCACCGGAATCAGCACGGGTCTGGCAAACGCACGCATCGATTTTTCCGCAGTGACCGAATGGACCGAGACGGAGCACCCCGGATCCGGAACCGAAGTGATTGGCGATCCCGAATATGGTTGGGTGCGTCTCGAACCCCCCACCGAGACGGGAACCCGGATTTTGAACGATCGTGTTTCTTGGTTCGTCCCGCTCATCCATATGGAGCATCTCCGCCGGCTCAACCGCTTTCCGATTTTTCTGTATTACGAATATCAAGACCAAGAATATGTGTTCAACGTCGACGATTTTCTCTTTTTCACCTCCTCGCCGTTGTCGGAGGTTCCCGATGCGGACATCTGCGAAACCATCTATCGCGATTGAAGTGGATCATGTCTCCAAACGATATGGGAAAAAGCCTGCTTTACACGATGTAACCGCTCGATTCGAGTCCGACTCGTTGCATTTGTTGGTCGGAGTCAACGGGTCGGGAAAATCGACTTTGCTCAAGTGCATCATGGGGTTGGTTCGCCACGAGGGGGCCGTTCATCGCCCTCATATACGGATTGGTTATGCCCCTGAAGAGTATGTAATGCCATACTATATGACGATTTTTGACTTTTTAGAAGGGATCGCCTCGATTCGTTCCCCCCTCAAAGAAGGTCTTCACGAAGAAATAACCGCACTTTTGGAGTACTTTGCTCTCGCTCCACGATCCCGACAAGCCATTGGCAAATTATCCAACGGAATGCGCCAGAAAGTGAATTTGATTCAGGCGTTTCTGTTGCGACCCAAAATCATCCTATTGGACGAGCCATTGCGCGCTTTGGATGCTGAATCACAGATCAAAACGGTGGGGCTGATCAAAGAACGGATGGGTGAAAGTTTGATCCTTATCTCCACCCACAATCCCGATCAATTCAAAATCCGCGCTCGCCGAGTGTGGCGGATGAATTCCGGAGAGATGGAGGAAACCTAGGATGATCCGTCTCCAATTCCATTATTTGCTTAACCGCGTTTCTCTCGGGTTCTTATTGCTTTCGGCCTTCGCCCTCAGCGCTTGTGCGGTGTATGCGAGTCGTTTTTGGGAAGGAATGGCTTGGTTGGACGGGTCTCCTGTTTTGGGACGTGAAGAATACGTGCGCGAAACGATTGCGGTGGCTCGATTCGTTCTCGTAACCACCGCGCTCTTTTTGAACATCCATTGCTTCTGGGCGGGAAACAGCCGATTTGCAGCGTTTTTTCTGTCTTCGTCCCGCGATCGACTTCCGTTCATTGTGGCCAAATTGGGGATGATTGGTTTGATCTTGACCGGGTTGTGCGTCCATGCCTGGTTATCTTTTGTTTTGACGGGGTTCCATCTCACTCCGTTTTTCGACTGGTCGATGGAAGAAGGGGTTTGGTTTGTAAGCTTGTGGGCAGAGACTTTGGTTTTCGGATTGATTCAGGCTTTGCTGATGCAAGGATTCGATTCGGTCTTTTCAGGGATTCCGCCTCTGTTGTTGTTTTGGTGGCTGGAAAGCAATGGATCCCTACCTGAAGATGCAAAAGTATCGGTCATCTTTCGCCTGATTCCGCATTTAGTCCGGACAAGAACGGGGTTCACCCAAGGGTTCGAATGGTCTCAGATCGGTATCGTAATCGCCGGACTTTCCCTTCTCAATTTGTTCATCTTTCGATTTCGGGATGTCAAATAAAAGCAAATATGATATAATGATTGCGATCGGCAGGTGATTCGATGGCACCGTTCGCACATGGCATTCCTTCCCTCTTGGTCGGAACCGCCGTCATATCTCCTTCACGCATCCGGGATTCCCGCGATGCGTTTTTGACGACAGAAGCCTTTTTCGAAATCGCTCGGCACCGTCTTTCACAATTGGGCCCGGCAAAGATCGGATCGGACGACATCGCGGAAGCCACCCGGGGATTGTATCGGATGATGTTGGATGATCCGACTTTTGTAGAAGCAGTTTCCGCTTGTTCGGACCACTACCATTGCTCTCCAGTTGAAGCATTCAGACGAGAATTGGATAACCTAATTACCAAATGGCAACAAAACGGCGATTTCTTTTCCCAGAGGGCCTATGATTTGGAAGACCTATACCGTTTGGTTTCTCAGCCCATCGATCATCCCACGATGGCCAAATTTCCGGAGAACGCCATCTTGGTATTGCCCACACTTTTGACTACGGAATTGACGGGTTTGGACGAAACCCGCGTGAAAGCAGTAATTGCCGGTCGGGGCGGAAATCATTCTCATCCCGCCATTCTTTTGCGTTCTCGAGGAGTTCCCTTGATCATTTTGAACCAGGATGTCGACGGGGTCAACATCGGTGACCCGGTGGAAATCGATTTTTCCCGAGGGACGATCCGAATCAATGGTACCATCTGGAAAACTTGGTCACTTCCGGTTCCCGAAGAACAAGGACTCGCCAGATTGCCGGAAAACATCGAAATTTGGCCTTGTATCAGTACCCCGGATGAAGCCTTGAGCTTACCGATGGATCATATTGGGGGAATCGGATTGGTTCGAACCGAGATCACTCCCATCCTTTCCGGGAGGATGCCTTCCCGAGAAGAAATGGAATCTGAGTACACCACGATTCTCAAACACGCCGGAGGGCGTCCAGTGCGCTTCCGGCTTTTGGATTTTGAACCCGACAAACCCGCCCCGGGGTTTCCCGATGGGATTTGGGGATTGGATTTCTTACGGAATTATCCCGAATGGACCCGAAGACAAGTCGATGTCCTGTTGAAACTTTCTGGGCAGTATCCCTTGGGGATCATCCTCCCGATGGTCCGTTCGGAGATCGAGGTCAACGAGTTTTCATCCTTTCTGAAAAAGGCCAAGCGGGAAATGTTTGGTCCGGACGCAGAAAAATGGCCTCCGCTTTCGTTGGGTGCGATGATCGAAACCTGTGAAATGACGGAAATCGTTGGTGACATCCATGGATTGGATTTTTGGGTCATCGGCACCAATGATCTCTGCTGTTCATTGACGGGACGCTGTCGGGAAGACGGAACAACGAACTCCGAAGCTTTATGGAATCCCGAGTTGATCAACCTCATCGCCTCCATAGTGAATAAGGCAAAAAAAACGAATATCCCGTTGTTTTTGTGCGGAGAAGGCGCAAACTCGCCCAAAGCGATTGCCAGTTATGCGGAAAAGGGAATCCGCGCGTTTTGTCCTTCTCCCGCAGGCTTGACCGCCTATTCCGCTTTTGCTTGTAACAAATGAGCGGACATCAGTTGAATCCGTTGGGGCGCGGTGATATAATCTATTTATATCTTTTCAATCATTCAAGGGGGACTCTGTCATGTGTGGGATTGTTGGTTATCTAGGGGAAAAAAAGGCCTCCGATGTCATCTTGTCCGGATTGAAAAAATTGGAGTATCGTGGATACGATTCCTGCGGGATCACTTTTTTTGACGAAGGGAATCATCGTTTTGTCACTTATAAAGACAAAGGTCGGGTCAATCACCTTGTCGAGGATTTTGATTACAGTTTTTTCAATCGCTTAGGGATCGGTCATACCCGTTGGGCAACGCATGGCCGCCCCAATCAAATCAATTCTCATCCCCATTTTTCCGAAACCACCCGTTTTTCGGTGGTTCACAACGGGGTTATCGAAAATTATAAAGAATTGACCGTCAAGTACCTCGCTGACGTTCATTTTGTCAGCGAAACCGACACCGAAGTCATCGCCGACCTGATCGAAAGATTCTCGCAGGAAATGTCCGTGGAAGAAGCTATCCGGAAAACGTTGTCCTTGATCGAAGGGTCGTATGCCTTGTTAATACTCGACACCGAAAACCCCTCGGTCATGTATGCCGCGAAAAACAAATCCCCGTTATTGATCGGCACCGCTCTCGAGGGCATAACCTTGGCATCGGACATTATGGCTTTGGTTGGATATGCGACCCAATACCTCCCCATCGAAGATAAAGTTTTCACAGTGGTCTGCCGTCAACCCGACGGATCGGTCGGGTTTCGGATGCACGACATTCTCGGACATCGAATCGAAATGCCCTTACAAAAACTTGATTTGGCCCTAGACGAAATCGGTATGGGCGGATACTCGCACTATATGCTTAAGGAAATATGCGAACAACCGGCCGTGGTACGAAAAATCGTTGCCCGTTATTTCGAAGGCGATGATTTCGTTGTTTCTCCAAAAATTCACCAAGTCTTGAAGAAAGCCGAGAAAATCTACATCATCGCCGCGGGAACCAGTATGCATGCGGGTTTTGTCGGACGGTATCTCTTGGAGAACATCGCCAAAAAACCGGCCGAAGTCTTCATCGCCAGCGAATTTGCCTACAATCCCCCGTTACTCTGCGCCAATCCGGCCTTCCTTTTCATTTCTCAATCGGGTGAAACCGCCGATTTGCGTACTTGCTTGGTCAAAATCAAAGAAATGGGATATCCTTCGGTGACGATCACCAATGTTCCCACCTCGACCTTGGCCCGTGAAGCGGATCATTTTATGGAGATCTGCGCCGGGCCGGAAATTGCCGTAGCTTCCACCAAAGCCTATGTCGGCCAAGTCGTGATCTTGGCGATTCTCGCCCATTGTCTTGCCGATCGGAAAGTATTCGATTTGAAAGAAGAATTGTCCAAAGTCGCCGTGGCCATGGAGGCCTTGATCGACAAAAGGGAATACATCCACGCCTTGGTTCGAGAGAAAATCACCAAACGCAATTGTTTTTACATTGGACGGGGATTGGACTTTTTCACCTGTCTTGAAGCCGCATTGAAACTGAAAGAAATATCCTATATTCAAACAGAAGGTTTCGCCGCCGCCGAACTCAAACATGGAACAATCGCCCTGATTGAAGACGGCGTTCCCGTCATTGCGATCATTTCCCAGAAAAACGTCAACAATCTCACTCGGGCCAATATTCGCGAAGTTCTCTCCCGTGGTGCCAACAAAATCGTCATCTCTCTCAACCGGCTCTCGGATCCCTCCGACGAACTCGTTTTGATGGATGTTCACGAAATGCTTTCCCCGATGCTCACGGTCATCCCTACCCAGTTGATCGCTTTCTATTCGGCACTAGATCTCGGTCGTGACATCGACAAGCCCCGGAATTTGGCCAAATCGGTCACGGTGGAGTAAAGGAAATCACCATGAAATATTTCGGAACGGATGGAATTCGCGGAAAAACCGGGGAATTTTTGACGGGAGAACTGGCGTTTCGGGTGGGAACCAGTCTATCTGTTCTGGGGCTGCCCACGCTCCTCATCGGAAGAGACACCCGGGAATCGGGTCCGATGCTTTCTGATAACATCGCCGACGGAGCCAAGTTCGTCGGTTTGGACGTTTGCGATTTAGGTGTCGTCTCCACCCCGATGCTTTCTTATCTCTCCGGGCGTTTTGATTCGGTGGGGGTCATGATCACTGCCAGTCATAATCCTTATCAGGACAACGGCATCAAGGTGTTTCGCTCCGGGAAAAAACTTTTCTCCGGGGAAGAACAAGCCTTGGAAGACGTCCTCAACGGCCGCGTAGCCGTCCAAAAAACCGCCATAAACGGGAAAGACCTTCCGACCATCGATGCTTTTGGCCGCTATTCTGAACTCTTTGAGCCGATAATGATCCATTCTTCGGCGAAGGTGGCTTTGGATCTTGCCAACGGCGCTTGCCACGACATCGCCCCGCGGATTTTTGCCCAGGTCACCGACCATCTGGTCCTGACCGGTGACCGTCCCGACGGACGAAACATCAACGAAGGGGTTGGATCTACCCATCTGGAAAACATCAAATCGGTCGTCTCTGCTTACGGATGTGAGTATGGATTCGCTTTTGACGGGGACGGCGATCGGTTGTTGGCGGTCGATCGCACCGGACGTGCTTTTGACGGAGACTTGCTTTTGCTGGTCACCGCATCGCATCTGCAATCTTTGGGAAAACTGAATCATTCTACCGTCGTCCTGACGAAAATGAGCAATTTGGGAATCATTCAAGCGTTCCAGCGTCGGGGAATCAAGGTTTTTCTCACCGATGTCGGTGACAAATACGTATTGGAAGCACTAGAAACCCACGATTATACTCTCGGGGGAGAAAATTCCGGTCATCTGATCAATCGGACGCTTTTGAACACCGGAGACGGGGTTTTGAATGCGGTCTATTTGATGAATATTCTCCAGACCAGCGGACGATCGCTGGCGCAATGGACCGAAGACGTCGTTTTTTATCCCGACAAATTGGTGAATCTCCGCGACGTCGACAAATCTTTGGCATCCCATCCCGCCGTGGTGTTGGTCGTTGATCGTTGGCAGAATCAGTTGGGCGCGGAAGGCAAAATCCTGGTCCGTCCTTCGGGAACCGAACCTTTGATCCGCATCTCCGTCAGTGCCAAGACCGATGAAACGGTCGATCGCTGCATTCAGGAAATTTCCGAGACCATTCAAGGCCTCGCTCAAAAACGCTGAGGAACCCATTCCTCGCGATTCGTAAAGGAGCCCCATCATGAAAAAATATGCCGTAATCCTCGCAGCCGGAAAAGGCACCCGAATGAAAACCGAATTGCCCAAATGTGCCTACCCGCTGATTCGCAAACCGATGATTGCCTACATCGTCGAAAACATCCGTATCAGCCATGTCTTGGATCAAATCATCGTTGTTGTCGGCCATAAGCGGGAAGTGATCCAGGAAATTTTGGGTGACACCGTCGAGTACGCTGTCCAAACCGAGCAACTCGGAACCGGGCACGCGGTAATGATGGCCAAGGATCTGGTGACGGACCCCGATGGCGATACGATGATTCTCCCCGGTGACATGCCTCTGGTGGACGACATCGTGATCGAAAAGGTCTGGAAAGAACACTTGGAGCGCCGTCATGACATGACTGTCGTCACGACCCATTTGGATGACCCCTCGGGATACGGCCGGATCATCCGCAACGAATCGGGTTATCTGGACGCGATTGTGGAACATCATGAAGCCACCCTCGGTCAACGGGCGATCGACGAAATCAACACCGGCCTTTATGTGGTCAAAAATCACCTCCTTTTTGATGCGCTTTCCCGAATCACCAATGAGAACTCCAAACACGAGTATTATTTGACGGACATCGTCAATATCCTGAAAAACGACGGACGTGTCATCGGCACGTATAACCTTAAAGAATCGTATAAGGCCATGGGCGTCAACGATCTTTACGCTCTGAGCGTGGCTGAAGCCAAACTGCGTTTGAAAATCAACCGTCACCATATGTTGAACGGCGTAGCCATGATCAACCCCGAAACGATCACCATCGGGCATAATGTCATCATTGAAGAAAACGTTGTGATTCTTCCCAACACCTTCATCACCGGAAACTCCGTGATCCGTCGCGGAGCTCAAATCGGGCCCAACACCGAAATCCATGAAAGCACGATCGGCGAACGGGTGGTTTGCCGTCATTCTTTGGTCTACAATTCCATCGTTCACGAAGACACCACCGTCGGACCCTTCGCCCATCTGCGCGATGGAGCCAACATCGGACCCCATAATCGCATCGGCAATTTCGTCGAAGTCAAGAAATCGAGCACCGGAGAACACACCAAGGCTTCGCATTTGGCCTACATCGGCGATGCCACCTGTGGATCCCGAGTCAATTTCGGTTGCGGTGCGGTAACGGTCAACTACGATGGAAAACAGAAGTACCAGACCTTTATCGGGGACGACGTATTCATCGGTTGCAACGTCAACCTCATCGCTCCGATTCGCATCGAGGACGATTCGTTCATCGCTGCCGGGTCGACCTTGACCCAAAATGTTCCCGAAGGATCACTGGCGATTGCCCGTGCTTATCAGGTCAATAAACCCAATTACATGATGGAACGGAACGGAAAATCCAAATCAGATAAAAAATCGGAATGACATCTCTTTTTTGTTGACAAAGATGTCCCGCCATACTATAATATAGAAGTCAAAAGTTGTAGAAAGCAGAAGTGCCCACTTCTCACCTGATTGCTCGATCAATAGGTTCCGGCTACGTCAACGAAAGTTTTCTGGTCTATGGAAGTGGGTGCCCGAGCGGTATCCACTTTTTTCATGCCTTGGAGGTGTTCTCGATTTATAACAACGCGAAACCGATCAAAAAAGACGATACGCTGATCAATGAGGATATTCGCGTCCGCGAAGTCCTGCTCATCGGCGCCGACGGTGTCACCTACGGCGTAAAACCGACCCGAGAAGCCTTATTCATCGCCCAACGCGAAGGTCTCGATTTGGTCATGGTCGCCCCGATGGCCACGCCACCCGTCTGCAAACTGCTCGATTATAGCAAATACCGCTATGAACAGCAGCGCAAGGCCCGCGAAGCCAAACGGAACCAACACGTCATGGACATCAAAGAAATCCGGTTGACCGCGGTTATCGACACCCACGATTTCGAAACAAAGACACGAAACGGAGCCAAATTCCTTTCCGAGGGCGACAAACTGAAGATTTCCGTTCGTCTGCCCAATCGTGCGGGAGCGATCCTCATCCAACAAGGCAAAGACATCCTGAACAAATTCGCCGCCATTTGCGCACCGGTCGGCGATTTGGAAAAAGACATCATTCATGAGGGAAGAAACCTCATCATGGTTTTGGCGCCCAAGAAAAAATAACGGAGGAAAACGACATGCCAAAGTATAAGTCCCATTCGGGAACAAAGAAAAGACTCAAACGTACCGGCTCCGGCGCTCTGTCCCGTCCCAGCACCATGGGCGGACATCTGATGAGCCACAAATCACCGAAGCAAAACCGCCAGCAACGCAGAAAAGAAACCGTGACCACGGCCGATCTCAAACGGATTCGCCGCCAAGTCCCGTATTTGTAGGATTAGGAGGAACTCACCATGCCCAGAACTAAAGGCGGCTATGCCACGCACAGAAGACGCAAACGCATGATCAAACTGGCCAAAGGCTATTACGGATCCAAACACGTCCTGTTCAAGACTGCTAAAGAACAGTGGATGAACTCGATGTCGTATGCCTATCGGGATCGCAGGAGAAAGAAAAGAGATTTCCGTAAACTGTGGATCACCCGCATCAACGCCGCGGCCCGTCTCAATGATCTGACGTATTCCAAGTTGATCAACGGTCTGACAAAAGCCGAAATCGCCGTTAACCGCAAGATTCTCGCCGATCTCGCCGTCAATGATCCCAAAGGCTTCGCCGCGATTTGCACCCAAGCGAAGAAAGCTTTGGAAAAAGCAGCCAAGTAAATACCGATGAAAAGTCTAGCGATAGACTTTTTTTCTTTTTCCCGTGGGGGTAAAGGCTTTTTTGGGTTGTCATGAAAACAAAAAAAAGGTATAATGATACTAGCATTCACAGAAGAAGAGGCGGGATGACCGTGAACGAAGTGAAAACGATTCACATCTTCGGTTCCTCAGGGTCCGGTTCTACCACGTTGGCCCGCGCTTTGGCGGATCGTTTCGGTTTTCACCATGTGGATACCGATGAAGCCCTGTGGATTCCCTCGGATCCCCCTTTCACCCAAAAACGTTCCCCGGAAGCCGCCAAATCCTTGATTGAAAACGAGATGGCTCTCTATCCAAAAAATGTTGTCTCGGGCGAATTCTTCGGTTGGGGCGATTTTCTCCGCGACCGCATTGACCTATATATCTATATGAATCTCCCCGTTGAAATCCGACTGGAACGAATCCGGGCGCGGGAACAAAAACGATTCGGAGCCCGTGTTCTTCCCGGGGGAGACATGCATGCCGCTCATCTGGAATTTCTCGAATGGGTACGCAGCTATGAACGCGACAGCGGTTCGCATCGCTCCAAAAACGCCCATCTTCGTCGTTTGGAAACATTGGACCAACCCGTTCTCCGGATCGAAGAACCCCGAACCATCCCCGAACTTCTCGATCTTGTTGTCCCCCATCTATTCTGATTGGGGTTCATCCTCTCTACGGAAAGAAGGCACTCTCCATGTCTTGGGAACAACTTCTCGGTTATCTTCCGCGGCTGATCGTCGTGGTGGGCATCATGTATTTCATGTTCAATCCGTTATTCAAGCACCAAAACACGATTGATCCGTGGGTCTTGTTTTTCGTTTTGGCGACCTTATTGACCATTTGGACCAACTCGGTGGTGATGGATGTCCGTCTCGTTGTCATCCTCTGCGGGGTTTTTGCGGTCGTCGCGGTCGCCGGAGGCTTGACCTTGCGCTTTCTGGGGTTCCGGATCCTTCTTTTGCTGAATGTGACTCATAGCGACGGTTTGTTGGTCGCGGCCTTTTTGAAGGACAACGCCATTGCTTTGGGATTGTCGGAAACGGAAGTACGATTTCGTTCCGATCGGCCTTGGATTCTCGTTTTTCGCACCAAGCAGCATGCCCTGACCGCCAAACTTGCCAAGGAAACCGAAATGTTCATCCGCAACCATGTTACCCGAAAATTCATGCCTGTGTGGGCATCGCTGGTGGTCGGATTGATCTTTATCGCGATCCTGTGGCGTTTCTAGGAGGAATCCCCATGGCTTCCGACTTCGCCAAACAAATCCTTTATCCCGCCAAAAACTCCGGAAAAACCTTCGGGATCGATTTTCATGCGGATTTGTACCAAGGATGCCCCCATGGGTGTCTGTTTTGTGAATATGCCGTTTTGGGAAACGATTTCGGAACCGTGACCCACAAAACCAACGTCATCGAGGTCCTCTCCAAGGAGTTGACCGCCAAACCCGCCCACGCGGTGATTTCCCTGGGGTCGGCTGCGGATCCCTATCCTTCCATCGAGGCAGAAAAAAAACTGACGCGGCAGGCTTTGACTGCCATCGATACCGCCCTCATGGGGTGTGTCGTCACAACGAAAAATGACTTGGTGCTTCGCGATGTCGACTTGTTAAAACGGATCGCCGCTCACTCCCCGATGGTTGTGATGATTCCGATCGCCACCTTTTCCGAAGCCGTGACCAAAAAAATCGAACCTCATGCCCCCCGGCCGACCGACCGCTTCCGCCTCGTTGCCAAACTGACTGCGGAAGGAATTCCCTGCGGAATCAAAATGTCGCCGATGATTCCTTTTGTTAACGATACCGAAGATAACTTAAGAGAGATCATCCGAGGAGCCAAAAATGCCGGAGCGCGCTATATTTACCCGGCCTTCGGAATCACCTTGCGAAATGGACAGCGCGAGCGTTTCTATGCCATGATCGAACGAGAATTCCCCGGCTTGAAAAACGTCTATATGGACACGTTTGGGCTGAAAACCGCTTGCGTGTCGCCGTCCGCGCCCCAACTGAAAAAAATATTCGTCATCGAATGCAAGAAACAGAAAATCCTTTATGGAATGAAAGATATCGTCAACATGATCCGTCCGGAGAAAACCGTCCAGTTGAAATTGTTCTGAGACTCCCGGTCTGAAAGGAAGTGAGACCGATGGCATGGCTTGATTCCTTAATTGCATTTTTTGTCGAATACTGGCTTTTCCTCACCATCGTCCTCGTGGTTTTGGCCGGTATTCTGGTGTTGCTCGTTGTTTTGAATGTCAAAAGTCGGGTTCACGAAGAAAAAGAAATTCCTCTTGACCCCGTCTCCAAACCGATTCCCGCACCCATCGAGGTCGTCGAGGCCGAAGTGATGAATCCCGATCCGGCTTTTGCCGAAAGTCCAACAAACGAAGAACAAGGGGGTTCTGAACTCCCCCCGGTGTCCATGTCTCCCGACTCCGAAGCCCCTTCGGTTCCTCCTCCCGTTGCGCCCGAGCCTGCAAGTAACCCTCCCGAAAAGGTCGTATCTTCTGAGGTTTCTCCGGAGGATTCCGTATCCGCGGAACCGCCGATGCCGATCAAACCCAAAGACCCTCCGAAGCCTCTCGGAAAATATCATGTGATGTATCGTGCGGAGGACAACCGCTGGTACGTGAAACGCGAAGGCTCCGCCACCATTCTCCGGGTTTTGGACACGCAACGTGAAGCCATCAGTTGGGCGGTCATCAAGGCCCTTCCCAAAGACATCGGGATCGTGGTCCACGACAAAGACGGAAAAATCAAGAAAGCACAACCGCTCTGAAGAGATCGGTTGTTTTTTTTGTTTTTGGCAACAAAATGGCCATCGAGATTGTTTATTAGGTGAGTAAGAAAACGGAAATGGATGGAATTTTCGGTCCGATGATGGTACAATAAGTGCAAACGAGGTGCCATCATGAGTGACGATCTCAACGTCCTCGTCCGCCGGCTCCAAGAAGGCGACCGCAGCGCTTTCGATGGAATCTATGAATTGACGAAACGCTCTGTCTATTACGCCGCGCTCGCCATACTTCATGATCCCAGTTTGGCAGAGGACATCATGCAGGACACATACATGAAATTCCTCCAAAATCCCGCCGCTTACCGCGAACGGAATTTTTCCGCATATCTCGTGACGATCTCTCGCCATCTGGCCATCAACGAGTATCAGAAACGCCGGAGAACCGATTTGACCGAAGATCTTGAAAGTCAACGCGAACTGCCATCGCTGGCCGGATCCGTCGAAGTCGACGCCGAGAAGAAAGCCTTGGTGGAACTTGCCCTTTCGGTCCTCGACCCCGTCGAAAAAAACGTGGTGTTGATGTACAATGTCGCAGACATGACCCATAAAGAAATCGCGGCGGCCCTCGGAAAGCCGATCGGAACGATCACCTGGACCTACGCGAAAGCCCTGAAGAAAATCCGCACAGCACTCAAAAAGGAGGAATGACCCATGAGGCGAAATTTGATTGAACGACTCTTGCACGACCATGTCCGCCTCCCCATTCCCCGTGACGACGAATTCGTTTCTCGGGTGATGGCGGATTGGGAAATCCCTGCCTCTCACCCCCTCCCCCATCGACGTCCCCATTGGGGATGGTTCGGAGGCGGAGCGATGGCATTCTGTGCCCTGACCGTCCTTCTTGTCCTCGGTTTTGGAGTCCGAGGCACCGTGACGGTCGACCTCAATCCTTCATTGGTGTTGAATATCAATCATTTCGGCAATGTCATCGACGTCCAACCCACCAATACCGACGGAGAAGCATTGGTCGAAGCTTTGGAGCATCCCAATGGTTCGATAGCGGTCGTCCTCCGTTCGATTGTGGAAACGGCCCAATCGATGGGATATCTTCCGGAAGAAACCGCGGATCCGCTCTTGATCGGAGTATCTGCGTCCGCATGGAAGACCGAACAGGTTCTCAAAGAATCGATTGAATCCGCTTTGGCCGACGAATCGGTCACACTTCTGTGTTTTTCCAAACATGCCCCATCCGGGGATTTGCTTTTCTCGGGATTGGTTATGAAATCAGCCACCGGCCTCCCGGATTGGTTCCCGGGTTTCTCCGTGCAGGAATCATCGACTACCTGGAATCCTTCCACGACTTTCACGACAACGGCGGCCACAGCCATTTACACGACTACGACCCCGGTTGGGGTGGACAGCGCCAATGCGACCACGACCCTTCCGAGACCCGCCTTCGATGTCCGGGGTTTGACCGAGACCGAATTTGTGGACATGCAGCTTCGGTGGGGAGTTTCGGAAGCAAAACTGACGATGGCTATCCTTGTTTTCAACGCCTATGATACCTATACGCTCTCCGGGGATTTGGAATTTCTCTGTCGTTTGCCCGTTTCGGAACTTTACCGACTCTATCAAGCCCTTCCCTGATTTCTGTCCTAAAAACCTTCCTTTGGGAGGTTTTTTTTCGATACCGGGAATTCCGATTGCGGAAGAAAAACCAAAATCCATGCACGGAATCATGTGTCGCCTTATGACTGCAAAAAAAAAGAGGGACGTTTCCCTCAGTTTTCCCGATACCCCAAGGAATAATTTGGGATTTTCGGAGGTTTCATTTTTGTTCGGAAGGACGGGGGGGACGAAATCTTCGTTCATACCCTGCGGCTATACGGTAAACCAAAAGGAATCCCAAGAAGACCAAAGTGATCATCGGGATCGTATGCCACCCGTCGGGAAGAAGGTTCAGAATCGGTACCGGTCCACCGGCAAACGGGTTTTTCATCAAATACATATTATTCGCCGAAGGGTTGACGAACAGATTGCCATACATCGACCAAGCAATCATCAAAACGCATCCGATCCCAGCTCGATACCAATACCGGGACTCCAACCGAAATTCATCGATCTTGATGAGGTAACAGGGTAAGAAAACCAAAAGGAAATGGACGACCAAGGTTCGCACCATCGGGAAGGTCAGTACCAAAGGATCGCCGAACAGAACCCCGACCGGATACAGCAACACGGCGATTCCTCCGAGGATGGATGCGGGATAAACGAAATCCTTCAAAGGTTTCAGGTTGAACCACACCACGAGCGGTAAAAGAACATTGTTCACTCCGCATACCTGGAAAGAGATCAGGGTTCGCCAATCCCAAAAAGGATGGGAAAACGAAGAAATCGCGGATCCGAACCGGATCCACTCGGAAACAAAAATTGCTTCTCCGCCATATTTAAAAAACAATAACAGCACGCAACTGACCGTGACGATCGTTTTTCGAACCATGGGTCGGCGATGATCCGGGAGTTTCATCAACAGAAAAAAAGCCAGAATACAAAAACCCAGATACAAGAAATGCGGCCAACGGAACAAGTAGGCATCAGGGAGAAGATCCATCCCCTCGCTGGAAAAAAAGCGGACAAGGAACATCGAAACACCTCGCATACGGATGTGATTGCCCTTATTATACAATAATCTGCCAATAGGATGTATGCGTTTTCCGTTTTTGGACGATTCTTTCCGAAAGTAGTTGAAAAACACGGGTTTTGCGGTACAATTAAATACTACACTGATTTCGAAGGAGAACTATCCATGATCAACATCCGCATCGGGTCCGACGTCCGGCAAGTGCCGTCCGGCACCTTGTTGGAAACCCTGTCTCAACAATACGAAGGCGCTTTTTTCGCCGCCAAAGTCAACAATCGTTTGCGTGAACTCACCTATGAACTGAAAGACGACGCCCTCGTCGAATTTCTCGATTTCGGAAAAGTCGATTCCCTGCGCATTTATGCCACCAGCATGCGTTATCTGATTTGCATGGCCTTTTCTCGGGTGTTCCCGAACATACAAATCAAGTTTTCCAACAGCATCGCGATGGGGATCTATGGCCGAGCGATCAACGGAGAATTGAACCCGACGATGATTCATGCCGTGTTGGAAGAAATGCGCCGTTTGATCAAAGCCGATCTTCCCATCGTCCGACAGAAAGAAACGATCGCCAAAATCTCCAAATACTACGAGAAGCAGGGTTTGATCGACAAAGTAGAAACTCTGAAGTATCGAAAAGAAAAAGTCAACGTCTATGTCTGTGACGGATACATGAATTATATGTACGGATATATGGTTCCTTCGACACGATACTTGCGTGAGTTCGAGTTGTTTTATTATACTCCCGGGTTTCTTGCCCGGTTCCCACGCGTAGAAGCGAACGGACAAATTCCCGAGTTCGCCGATTCTCCGCGTTTCCTGCGGGTCTTGAATAAAGCCGAACAATGGGCGGTTTCCTGCGATGCGGACATGATCTACAAAATCAACAAGAAGATCGAAGCGGGAAAAGAAGTGGAGTTCGTCAACATGTGCGAAACGCGGCACAATGACCGGCTTTGTGAACTGGGCGAGATGATCGTTCGCGATATCGACAACATCCGGCTCATCGCCATTGCGGGTCCGTCTTCGAGCGGAAAAACCACCTTCTGCCGCCGATTGGAAATCGAATTGTTGACACGGGGGATCCGTCCGCTTCCGATTTCGATCGACAATTATTACCTTCCCGTCGAACAAGCTCCGGTGGACGAGTTCGGACACCCCGATTTGGAACATGTCAATGCTTTGGATTTAGCGTTGTTCAACCAAAACATTGCCGATCTCATCGCCGGAAAGCCGGTGGCGCTCCCCATATTCGATTTTACAGCTCATGGCCGTCGTTTCACCGAACCGGTGACGATTGCCGCGCACACCCCGATCATCATCGAAGGAATCCATGCTCTCAATGATCTTTTAACCTCTTTCATTCCCTCGGACAAAAAATTCAAGATTTATATTTCCCCTTTCGCCCAGATCAATATCGACAATAACAACCCCATCAACTTGACCGACCTCCGTTTGTTGCGACGGATCGTCCGTGATTTGCAGTTTCGAAACACTTCCCCGGAAAAAACGCTGGGGATGTGGCCATCGGTGCGACGCGGGGAATATAAATGGATATATCCATTCATCGAAAGTGCGAACTACATTTACAATTCGGAGTTGACCTATGAGTTGTGCGTTCTGAAAAAATATGCCCTCAACGCTCTCCGGCGGATTCCTAATGATTCGGAACACTACATCGCGGCCAACCGACTGATCAAATTTCTCAAGTATTTCAAAGACATCGACGATTATCTGGTCCCATGCAATTCCCTGTTGCGAGAATTCATCGGCAAAAGCGTTTTTGCGCACTGAAATCCAGTGCGCTTTTTTTTCGTTTTCCGTCCGACACATTGTCAGAAGAAGGTTGATTTGATATAATGAAACCAAGAATATATAATCGTTAAAATGGCATCACAACCCATTTAGGGAAGGGGGATCCCCTTATGAACATCCTGTTCGTCGCATCCGAATGCACACCGTTCGTCAAAATCGGCGGTTTGGCCGATGTTGTCGGTTCTTTACCGCAAGCGTTAAAGCGCTTGAAAGACGTGGACGTTCGCGTGATCCTTCCCAAATACAAGGCCATCCCGGAAAAGTTTAAAAACAAGATGGTGACTCTCTGCGATTTCACGGTGGAATTGGGCGAAAAAAAGGCGGTTTACGTCGGAATTCAATCCCTGAAATGGGGATCGGTCCGCTATTATTTCGTTGACAACCTGTTTTCCTTCGGCGCCCGCGACAACGTCTACAATCACGGTGACGAATCGGAACGATTTGCCTTTTTTCAAAAGGCCGTTTTGGAAGCCATCCCGCGTCTGACGGATTTTCCCGTCGACCTCGTCCATTGCCATGATTGGCATGCGGGGATGGTCCCCTTGTTGATGAAAACAAAATATCCCGAATTATCGCATATTCCGACGATTCTCACCATCCATAATCTGGCTTATCAAGGGATTTTTTCCATCAACGATTACCGGTATTTCAACATGACATTCGATAATCGGTTCGAATTCGAAGGTTACTTAAATTTTCTCAAAGCGGGAATCGTTTCGGCCGATTGGGTGACCACGGTTTCGGAAACCTATTCGAAGGAAATCCTCACGGATTATTTTGGATACGGGATGCAACGCCTGTTGCGTCAACGCATTCAAACATTGTCGGGCATCATGAATGGAATCAATGTCAAGGAATACGATCCCGGAACCGACCTCCTACTCGCGCAAACATATCGTTTTGATGACGTAAAAGAAGGCAAAAAAGCCAATAAACGGATGCTTTTATCCCGGCTGGAGGCCCCTTTCGATCCGGACGTACCCTTGGTCGGAATCATTTCCCGATTGGTCGGCCAAAAAGGGTTCGACTTAATCAAAGCGGTGATTGAAGAAATCCTAAGCACCGAGCAAGTGTCTCTCGTCCTTCTGGGCGACGGAGAAAAGGA
>JAKLGB010000021.1 GCA_022710895.1 Bacillota bacterium | reverse complement strand
GTCAGCGCCACTGCCGACGTCATGACCGACATCGCCGCTCAAAACGATCTCGTCGCCATTCTGGTCGACAACCTTGGCTATGGCTACATCTGCATCAACCCGCACGTTTGGCCGAACCTGAATTTCCGTATCGCCTTGGCCTCCGTGTTTGACAAGTCCGTCGTTCTCAACTACTATCCCAACGGCTTGGCCGACCTCATCTGGCGTTCGCAGTCGCAAGTATCCTGGGCTTATCCGGAAAACGCGCAGCCGATTTATCCGTACGATGATGATCTCTCGACCGCCATCGAATACTTCCAAGCTGCCGGTTACACTTGGAACGGAACGGCTTTCACCGACGTTCCCCCCATCCAGTTGACGATTCCCAGCGCGGTTGAAGATCACCCCGCCGGCGGCGTCTATCTGAAAGCCCAAGAAAAACTCGCGACGATCGGCATCACCGCCAACATCGTCTCCGATGCGAACCTGATCGCCAACATCAAAGGCGGAACCACCGGTGTTTATGCCCTCGCTTGGCAGTCTTCGCAAGATCCCGACATGTATCAAGTCAACCACTATCTGTCGCAAGCGGACTCTGTCGTCGCTAACGGCATCGCCTGGTTGCACGAAAACGGCAACGACGACCAGCTCGGAACCATCCAAGTCACCAAGATGGACAACACCGTGGTCGAGATGAACCAGACCGAAGCTTTGGAATACTTGGCCGAACTCATCGAAGAAGCCGTGAAATACATGCTGCCGGAAGAAAGAAAACCGATTTACGAAAAGGCCCTCGAAGTCTTGGCCCAGTTAGCCATCGAAATCCCGACGTATCAGAGAAAGAACCTGTTCGTCTATGACGGAACCGTCATCAGCGCGAATACGTTGTCTTCGACTGTTACTCCGTACTGGGGACCGTTGGCCGAAATCTGGAAAGTCTCGTTCGCCGCTGGAACCTCCGGCAATACCACCACCACGGTCATTCTGCCCGCCGAATAAGAATCTCGCAAGCGAAAAGCCTAGCAACTGAATCATCTGTCATTACAGAGAGAAAAGGAGAAATAGGGCTTAGTCTTTATGACTGAGCCCTATTATCGATAATTATGCTGAAATATATTGTGAAAAGGCTTTCCCTTTCGGTCCTGATTTTGTTCGGTGTTTCCGTCATCATCTATGGGCTGATTCGGATCAAGCCGGGATTGGACTTCATTGAAGCCAAATACTACTCGCAACTGCAACAAGACTCGACCGGAGAAGTCAGGAAAATGGTCGAGCGACAACGGGAGATCTATGGATTGACCTCCCCGATCCTCCAAGGCTATTTCAAATGGCTGTCCAACATTCTCCAAGGAGAATGGGGCAACTCGTTCATCTTCACCATCAATACCGGAGAATTGGAATATCTTGTGGATGCCAACGGGCAACCGATCCTCGATGGACAAGGGAACCAATTGACACGCGCCGTGTCCAGTTCCAATGTCTTGGACATCATTGCGACCAAGAGCCAGATTTCGTTCATCATCGCCTTGATCGCCACCGTTTTCCAATTTTTGATTGCAATTCCCTTGGGAGTCATCTCCGCAACCAAACAGTATGGGATTGTCGACTACACCGTTGCCATTTTGGCGATGACCGGCATTTCCTTGCCGTCGTTCTTTTTCGGGGCTTTTTTGTTGCGGCTCTTCTCGATTCAATTGGGATGGTTCCCCTATGCCGGTTTGACGGACCCCAACTCGGGCTTGCCGCCCTTTTGGGACAAAGTGCACCATCTTGTGCTTCCTCTGACGGTTTTGATCATCCTGTCCATCGGAGGATTGATGCGTTATACCCGTACCAATATGCTTGAAGTCATGAACGCCGATTACATTCGCACCGCCCGTGCGAAAGGCTTGAGCGAACATAAAGTCATTTACCGCCACGCCTTCCGAAACACATTGATTCCCCTCGTGACGATTTTCGCGGGGATTCTGCCCAGCCTTTTTGGAGGCGCGATGATCACCGAAACCATTTTCAGCATCGATGGGATCGGCAAAGCCGCCTACAAAGCGGTTACCCAAGGCGATATTCCCTTCGTTATGGCCTATAACCTCTTTTTGGCCTTGCTCACCGTTATTGGCACCTTGCTTTCCGACATCATGTATGCCGTCGTTGACCCGCGCGTCAAGTTGACCGGCGGAACTCGGGGGTAACCATGGATAACCAACGTGATGACAAAGAAATGTTGAAAAACGTCGAATCCGTTCAGGGCGAAGCGGTCTGCGAAACACCCAACAAAGAGGTTTCGCTGGCCGACTCGGTCAAGATCGTCAGTCCCGGACAAATGGTCCTGCGGAGATTTTTCCGCAGCAAACTCTCGTTGCTCGGTTTGGTAATGCTGGTCTCTTTGTTTCTCTTCTCCTTCCTCGGACCGGTTTTGTCGAAATGGGGAGAAGTCGAAGCAACGGGCGATTTCAAATGGGTGACCTCGATTCTTCCCCATCAGATTACGGTTCAAGAATTGAACGAAGAAACCGGTTTGATGGAAAACGTCACTTACATTTTCTATGAAGTGAGCGATCCCTACAAAGTCTATTCGAAAACCTATCCTTCGTGGACCCATTGGCTGGGGACCGACCAGTACGGCTATGACGTCGTTACCCGCTTGATGTACGGCGGTCGGGTTTCCTTGGCTTTGGGATTCATCGTCATTTTCGCAGAAATATTGATCGGAATTTTTATGGGGGCCCTTGCCGGTTATTTCGGCGGATGGGTGGATCAAGTGATCATGCGTGTGGTCGACATCTTCAACTGTTTGCCCGGGATGCCCATCTTGATGCTCGCCTCCTCGTTGTTGGACAGTTGGGGAATTCCTGCCCGCGTCCGTATCTTTTACCTTATGGGGATTCTGACCTTCTTCGGCTGGTCCGGAGCTGCTCGGATGGTTCGCGGTCAGATTCTCGGTTTGCGTGAACAAGAATTCATGGTCGCTGCCGAAGCCACCGGTCTCAGCACGAAACGGAAGATCTTCAAACACTTGATTCCCAACGTCATGCCGCAAATCATCGTCTCGGCGACTTTGGGCTTGGGCGGGGTCATTTTGAGCGAATCCACCCTTTCCTATCTGGGCATCGGGATTCCCTTCCCCTATGCTGCCTGGGGAACCATGATCAGCTCGACCAGCGGAGCCAATGGCCGCGACATCCTGCAAAACTATCCCAACATTTGGGTTCCTGCCGGTATATGCATCGTCTTCGCGGTGCTGGCATTCAACTTTATCGGCGATGGGTTGCGGGACGCCTTTGACCCGAAGATGAGGAGATAGCCACCATGACAATCAAAGAGAAGATCGCCGACAAACTGTGCGAAAAAAAGAATAAAACCGGTCACTACATCAGCACCAAGGAAATCCACGATATCTCCAAAGACAACAAGATCATCACCAAGGCATTGGAAAAGAAGAACAACCGCAAGAATGTTCCCGAATCCGAGTACTTGACTACCATGCGGAATCCGGAAAACATCGTCGAATTCGATGATCTCCACACCTATTTCTTTACCGACGCCGGAACCGTCAAAGCGGTCGACGGAGCCAGTTTTGAGATTCCCAAAAAGAGCATCGTCGGCGTCGTCGGGGAAAGCGGATGCGGAAAAAGCGTCACGAGTCTGTCTTTGATGCGTCTGCTTCAGGCCCCTGCCGGGCAGATTTACAGCGGAGAAATTCGGTTTGCCTCCAGCGATGGAAAATGTTACGATATCGCGAAGATGCCCAAATACGAACTGAACAAAATCCGCGGCAAAGAAATCTCGATGATTTTCCAAGAACCGATGACCAGTCTCAACCCGGTGTTTAAGGTCGGCTTCCAATTGGACGAAGTGTCCTTCCTTCACGTTCCCGGAATCACCAAGGAACAAGCCAAGCAGAAATCGATCGATATGTTGAATCTTGTCGGCATGGCGATTCCGGAAACCACTTACAACCAATATCCCCATGAACTCTCGGGAGGCATGCGCCAACGCGTAATGATCGCGATGGCTTTAGCCTGCAATCCGCGCCTGATCATCGCCGATGAACCCACCACCGCTTTGGACGTCACCATCCAAGCCCAAATTTTGGATTTGCTTCGCGAAATCAAGACGAAAATCGATGGCAGCATCATGTTGATCACCCACGACCTCGGCGTCATCGCCGAGATGGCCGACTTTGTGGTTGTCATGTATGCCGGCCGCATCATCGAAAAAGGGACGGCCCAAGAGATTTTCAAAAACCCGTTGCATCCCTATACCAACGGCTTGATGCTGTCGAAGCCGCGCATTCAGAAGAAAGTCGATCGTCTTTATACGATTCCGGGCACTGTCCCCAATCCGATCAATATGCCCAATTACTGTTATTTCCGCGATCGCTGCAACAAGCGCATCCCGGAATGCGAAGGCGTCTATCCCGAATTGCGAAACGTCTCCCCGACCCATTCGGTCTCCTGTTATTTGTTTAACGAAATGTCCGAAGACCTCGCAAAACGCCGAAAGGGGGAAAAACAATGAGCCGCAATGACGAACTGATCACCCAAGTTGCCTCTCCCGAACTTTCGGAGGCCCAGATTCGGGAAAATACTCGCTTGGAAGAAGAACTCGAGTCTTCCGAGGAGAAAATCCTGATTTGTCGGCATGTCAAGAAATTCTTCCCTCTAGGGAAAAACTGGTTCAAAAAAGCCAGACTTTTCGTCCGTGCGGTCGATGATGTCAGTTTCGCCGTCGAACGCGGAAAAACGCTCGGAATCGTCGGTGAAAGCGGATGCGGAAAAACCACCCTCGGCCGAACCATTCTTCGCTTGAACAGCATCACCGCCGGGCAAGTCCTTTTCAACGGAGAAGACGTCGCAAAGTTAAGTCGGCGCGATCTGCGAAAACTGCGTCCGAAAATGCAAATCATCTTCCAGGACCCCTATTCCAGTTTGAGTCCCCGGATGCCGGTGGGCGAAATCATCGGCGAAGCCGTATTGGAACATGGGTTGGTTTCCAAGGAAAATTACCGGGCTTATGTCATTGACATCATGAAAAAATGCGGTCTCCCTTCTTATTATTTCGATCGGTTCCCGCACGAATTCTCCGGCGGACAGCGGCAACGCATCTGCATCGCCCGGGCTTTGGCACTTCAACCCGAACTCGTCGTCTGCGACGAACCGGTCAGCGCTTTGGACGTCTCCATTCAAGCCCAGATCATCAACCTGCTCAAAGATTTGCAAACACAAATGGGTTTGACTTACCTGTTCATTTCCCATGACCTCTCGGTGGTCGAGTATATTTCCGATGACATCGCGGTCATGTATCTCGGGACCGTCGTGGAAACCGGAAAAACCGATGAAATCTTCAGAAAACCGATGCACCCGTACACCGAAGCCCTATTATCCGCCGTTCCGGTTCCCGATCCGAACATCAAGATGAATCGCATCATCCTCAAAGGCGATATTCCCAGCCCGGTCAACCCTCCCAAGGGATGCAAATTCCACACCCGTTGTCGGAAATGCATGGACGTTTGCAAAGAAGTGACTCCCATTTTGAAGGACTATGGCGACGGCCATAAAGTCGCTTGCCATCTGTATTCCCAAGATTGATCATGTGTTTGAAGAAGCGTGACGATCCGCGGAAAGATCGGTATCAGGATGACGGATCGACGGTCGCCGATATGAATGTCGAAGGCTTCCGTTGGTACCAAAACCCCAAGCTCAAAGCCCGTCGAGATCAACTGAGGGAACTGAATGTCACTCGTGAAGAGCGCCGGGCGATGATACGGGGTGCCTTTGCGGCGTATCTTCCGGTTTTTCTGATTATCATCGGTAGCTTCATCGTCACCTTTCTTATCCTCATGGCTTTGATCAGTCGCTGAGGAACCCGCGTGAACAAGACCGCCTTTGGCGGTCTTTTTTTTGGCTTCCGCCGCCTATTTATGCCCGTCTCTCCTCCGAATTTCGAGGGGAAATTGATGACAAAAAATCCCGTCCGGAATGATAGACGGCATTTATAAAAATTTGAATCCGAAGTGCTTTTTTTACCCAATTTCTGTTGCTTTTCGGCTCAGCAATTGTTATACTTGAAAGTAGTAAGGCCGATGTTGATCGGCTTCGATTCGCATCCGGTTCAGGCTTTTTGGAGGTTCCCAATGGAGAAGTTTCAAGCTTTTTTGTCATGTTTGCCCCTTCCCGGCAGGGTCGGGGATGTTTCATCGTATCCCCGTTCCTTTGTCCGAAAGGACGATACCGATTTGTTCATGATCCGCACCTCGGAGAGCGATTTTCTCGTCGCCCGCGGTCCCGAAAGCCCGCGTTTCAGCGGCGAACATTTTGTTTTTGAGGGCGTCCCCGCGGTGGTCGCTCCGCTGTCCCATGAGAACGCCGCCGTTTTGCGGGTCCTGGTCCCCTTCACCGCCCCGGTGCGGGTTTTAGGACGGGAACGAACCTTCGGCGTCGGAGATCGGCTCGGAATTGCCGGTCCCGGACATTTGCGGGTTTTTGAACTTCATCCCGATGTGTCCCCCGTGCTCGCTCAGCAATCCGTCCGCGAAATCACCCTAACTCATCGCACGTTTGCGGAAGTCTTGGATTCAGCCACTTTTGCGGTTTTTCGCGAAGGATTCACCCGCGGTTTCGGAGCGGACGGTGATCATCTCAAAAAGCCCGAGGAAGTGAAAACGGCCTTGGAGACGGGATACACGATGATCACATTGGATTGCAGCGAACACATCCGGAACGATGTGGCGGATATGTCATCGGCGCAGGTCGCAGCGGAATGCCCGCTTGATAGCGAACTTCGTTCCCGGTACTTGGATCATCCGTTTTTGGTCGAAGGGCAACCCATTGTTTTTCAGGAAGATTCGCTGCGTCGCTGCCAGTTGGTCTACGGAAAGGCGATTGCCTTCGCCACTCAAATTTTCCGGGATTTGATGAACCATGGAAATGGGACGGCGGACTTTGAAATCTCGATCGACGAAACGATGACTCCGACCACGCCGCTGCAACATTTCTTCGTTGCGAACGAATTGAATGTTCGCGGCGTCAAGGTGGAAACGCTGGCCCCGCGGTTTTGTGGGGAATTTCAAAAAGGGGTCGATTATGTCGGGGATCTGCGTCAATTCGAAGCGGAAATGCAAATCCACGCGGCCATCGCCCGACATTTCGGATATAAACTGAGCATCCATTCGGGTTCGGATAAATTCTCCGTGTTCCCGTTGATCGGGAAATACACCCGCGGCCGCTTCCACGTCAAGACCGCCGGAACGAACTGGCTTGAGGCCATGCGCGTCGTTGCCCTGACGGATCCGCAGTTTTATCGCGAAATCCACGCTTTTGCCCTCTCTGCTTTCGGAGAAGCCCGAAAGTATTATCATGTGACCACCCGGCTGGACCGGATTCCGGCTTTGGAGACTCTTACCGACGCCCGATTGCCGGAGTTGTTCGATCAAAACGATGCCCGACAATTGATTCACATCACGTATGGATTGATTCTCGGAGCGACCCAACCCGATGGGTCCTCCCGATTCCGCACGCGACTCTATCAACTTTGGCGAAAAGAAGAATCCCGATACTTTGATCGGTTACAGCGTCACATCGGCCGCCATATCGATTTGTTACTTTCAACCGTCAACCAATGAAAACGAAAGGAAGGAACCGAAAATGAAATTCCGTTCTGACTGTGCCTATGCCTTGATGGCTCCCTCGAGCATGGGCGTCCGCATCACCCCCGCGGACCGTCAACCGGTCCACATCAGCACCTTGTACCGGATGCAGGCCACCAGTGCCGAAACGAATGTTTTGAGTGTTTCCGCCGCCCTCGGTTTACGGGTCAAAGTGTTGACCCGTTTCGTTAAAGACAGCCCCATCGCCCAATTCATCCAAGGCGATCTTCGGCGCCGTGGCATCGATTTCGAAGGTAAGGAAATCGAACAGGGAGGTCCCTGGGGATATCGTCACCAATTCAACATCGCCGATTCGGGATACGGGCTTCGCGCTCCGCGGGTATTGAACGATCGGGCGGGAGAAGTCGGAAGGACCTTGTCCGTCCATGATTTCGATTTGGATCGGATTTTCCGCAAGGAAGGCGTCCAACTCCTTCACGTATCGGGATTGATTGCCGCCTTGTCTCCCGAGACCAGCGCGTTCTGCCTCGAATTGGTCCGGGCGGCCCGTCAAGCGGGCACCTTGGTGTCTTTTGACCTCAATTATCGGGCTTCGTTTTGGAAAAAACGCGAAGTCGAACTGCGTGCGGTGTTTCATGAAATCGCCTCCGCTTCTGACATTTTGATCGGAAACGAAGAAGATTTCCAATTGTCATTGGGCGTTCCCGGACCCGAAGCCGGCGGAAAAAACCTGAAAACCGGGATCTCGGGATTCCAGGCAATGATCGAGCGGGCACAAGCGATGTATCCCCAAGTCGAAATGTTCGCCACCACGCTCCGGGAAGTTCTCAGCGCCAATGAACATTCCTGGGGCGCCTTGGTTTGGAACCAAGGATGGATTCACATCGAACCGCGTCTGATCCCGGTTCTTGACCGGATCGGCGGCGGGGATGGATTCGTCGGCGGTTTGCTCTACGGATTGCTGAAAGGATGGACACCCGAACGCTGTGCCCAGTTCGGTTGGGCCAGTGGGGCGCTGGCCACCTCGTTGCTCGACGATTTTGCCCTCCCCGCGGACGAAGAACAAGTCTGGAGCATCTGGGAAGGCAACGCCCGGGTCCGGCGTTAGGCCGGCCGAAGGAGAACGAAACATGAAATCAGCCGACATCGGAATGATCGGTCTGGCCGTAATGGGCGAGAACCTGGTCTTGAACATGGAATCGAAAGGCTTTCGCGTTGCCGGATACGACATTGACGGAGCCCGGATGAAGCAATTCGCCGAAGGGCGGGCCAAGGGAAAGAACATTCTCTTGACCGCTTCTTTGCAAGAACTGGTGGCGACACTGAAAAAACCCCGCAAAGTGATGATGATGATTCGGGCGGGAGCGCCCGTGGACAGCGTCATCGACCAGTTGATTCCGCTGTTGGAACCCGGCGATGTGATCATCGACGGTGGGAATTCCCACTTTCCCGACACTGCCAGACGCACGGAACTAGTAGAGAGCAAAGGACTGCTTTATGTCGGAACCGGAGTTTCGGGAGGGGAAGAAGGGGCTTTGCTCGGCCCTTCGATGATGCCCGGCGGATCCCCCGCCGCCTGGGAACTCGTACGTCCGATTTTTCAGGCAATCAGCGCCAAAGTCGCGGACGGGGCGACCTGTTGCGAATGGATCGGAGAAGGCGGTGCCGGCCATTTCGTGAAAATGGTCCACAATGGCATTGAATACGGCGACATCCAACTGATCTGCGAAGCCTATCAGGTGATGCGCGACGGGTTGGGAATGTCCGCCACCGAAATCGGGGACGTGTTCCAGGACTGGAACCGCACCGAACTGGACAGTTATCTGGTGGAAATCACCGGAAACATCTTGCATTTCAAAGATGAGGACGGAACCCCCTTGGTCGACAAGATCCTCGATACCGCGGGGCAAAAAGGCACCGGAAAATGGACGGCCGTCAGTTCGCTTGACGAGGGTGTTCCGTTGACCCTCATCACCGAAGCGGTCTATGCCCGTTGCCTGTCGGCGATGAAAGACGAACGGGTTTTGGCTTCGCAGGTGTACACAAAGCCGGTCCCCCGGCGCAAAGGTTCGAAGAGGGCCTTTTTGGAAGCCCTGCGTCAGGCTCTCTACGCCGCCAAAATCATTTCCTATGCCCAAGGCTATGCCTTGATGCGTCAGGCGGCGCAAACCTACGGTTGGCATCTGGCTTACGGGAACATCGCCATGATTTGGCGCGGAGGATGCATCATCCGCTCGGTGTTTCTTGCCAAAATCAAAGAAGCCTTTGACCGTCACCCCGAATTGGAAAATTTATTGCTCGATGAACATTTCGCCGCCGTGATCAAGGATTTAACAGGCAGTTGGCGGACTGTCGTCGGGTGGGCGATTGCCAACGGCATCCCCGTTCCGGCGATGAGTTCCGCTTTGACTTACTTCGACGGATATGCTTCCGCTTCGCTTCCCGCCAATCTGTTGCAAGCTCAACGCGATTATTTTGGAGCTCATACCTACGAGCGGATCGACCGTCCCCGTGGACAATTCTTTCACACCAATTGGACCGGACACGGCGGAGATACCGCATCCACGACCTATAACGTCTAAAAAAAGGAGAATTCCCATGAATCTGCCATTTATACCGGATTTTTCCGGAAAAGTCGCCGTCGTCACTGGCGGTGCCGGCGTACTCTGCACCGATTTCTGCATCGCTTTGGCCCACTGCGGCGCTAAAGTAGCCATCCTGGATTTGTTTGAAGACAAAGCCAAGGCTTTGGCTTCCGAATTGGTTTCCCAAGGATGGACCGCCATCGGGGTGAAAGCCAACGTCCTGGATCGCGAGAGCCTGATTCAGGCCCATCAGACGGTCATGGAAGCCTTTGGCCCATGTGACATTCTGATTAATGGTGCGGGAGGAAACAACCCCAAAGCCACCACGACCGAAGAATTTTTCGACAAAAGCCAAATGGGCGTCGAAGGGAAAAAGAGTTTCTTTGATTTGGATTTGGACGGATTCCAATTCGTTTTCGGGTTGAATTTTACGGGAACGCTTCTTCCCACCCAAATATTCGCCAAAGACATGATCGATCGTCCGGGGAGCGTCATTTTGAACATCAGTTCGATGAACGCGTTCCGTCCGTTGACGAAAATTCCCGCCTATAGCGCCGCCAAAGCGGCCATCTCCAATTTTACCCAGTGGTTGGCCGTCCACTTTGCCAAAAGCGGAATCCGGGTCAACGCGATGGCACCGGGGTTCTTCTCCACCACCCAAAACGCCGCGTTATTGTGGAATCCCGACGGAACCCCTACGGCCCGGACGGGAAAAATTCTCAATGCCACCCCCATGGGGCGGATGGGTGAACCCGACGAATTGCTCGGAACGCTCCTGTGGTTGCTCGACAATCGCAGTTCGGGTTTCGTGACCGGGGTCGTCATCCCCGTGGACGGTGGATTCTCGGCTTACTCCGGAGTATAGGTGCCTTCGATGACCGCTATATATCTGGAGGAAAAAGACTCTCGGGGATTGAGCCAAGAAACAATTCTTCGGGCGGTTCGTGAGTCGCTGACGGGGAAAACTCTCCGCAAAGTGCTTTTGGTCCCCCCCGACTTCACGCGGTTTTATTCCAACGCCGGTCTGATTACCCATACCTATTATCACGCTTTGAAAGATCGGGCGGAAGTGGACATCCTTCCGGCTTTGGGCACGCATGCCCCGATGACGGAAGCGGAGTGTTCCGAAATGTTCGGCGACATCCCCTTCGACCGTTTTCTTGTCCATGATTGGCGTAACGACGTCGTCAAAATCGGGGAAGTGCCGGCCGATTTCCTGGCAAAAATCAGCGAAGGTCTTTGGGACACTCCGATTGCCTGCGAGATCAACCGCCGGATCATGGACCCTTCCTATGACCTGATCATCTCCATCGGACAAGTGGTTCCCCATGAAGTCGTCGGCATCGCCAACCATTCCAAAAACCTATTCGTGGGCTGTGGCGGAACCGATATGATCGGCAAATCCCATATGTTGGGGGCCGTCTACGGAATGGAACGAATGATGGGAAAAGATCACACCCCGGTCCGTCAACTGTTTGATTTCTGTTTCGAACATTTTCTTTCCCAACGGCCGGTGATGTTTGCCTTGACCGTGACGACCGCCCCGGGGGGAGAAATCCATACTCATGGGCTATATATCGGCGAATCCCGCGAAGGATTTGAAAAAGCCGTGACCCTCTGTCAACAGAAGAACTTGATCTTTCTGGATCGTCCGATCCGCAAATGCGTAGTCTATCTCGAACCCAAGGAATTCAAAAGCACCTGGCTGGGAAACAAAGCCGTCTATCGGACCCGGATGGCCATCGGTACGGGGGGAGAACTTCTCGTCCTCGCTCCGGGAGTCGTTCGTTTTGGGGAAGACAAAAAGAACGATGAAATCATCCGCAAATATGGTTATCCCGGACGCCTGAAGGTTTTGGAGTTGTACCGCCAAAACGAGGATCTGCAACGGAACAAAGGCGTGGCCGCCCATCTGATTCACGGTTCTTCCGACGGAAGATTCCGCGTCACCTATGCCGTCAAGGCGATTTCCCAAGCCGAGATTCGCGCCGTTCATTTTGAGTCGGCCGATTATGACGAGATGACCCGCCGGTATGATCCCGCCTTGCTTCAACCGGGATGGAACATTCTTCCGGACGGGGAAGAAATCTTTTTCATTCCCAATCCCGCTTTGGGATTATGGGTCGACAAAACCGCTTTTTGACAAAAAATAAAGTGCCCCTTCCGGAGCACTTTTCTTTTCGAAGGAATTTCAGCGGAGACGCGTTCCGCATTTGGAACAATAGGTGTCGTTCAAATCGACATGGCTGCCGCAACCGGTACAGAAAATCGTCGAAGTATCTTGTTGTCGGGTTTTGGCATCGAAGGCGGCGAAGGGGTCGTCTTCGTTTTTCGCGGGTTCGTTCGATTGTTGAGATACATCAGGATTTCCGTGATTCTTTTTGAGAAATGCGGACTTCAGGGCGAAGATGACGAAAAAAACGCCGAACATCGGAAAAAGGAAGGCCGGCCAGATCACCATTCCCGGCACCTCCATGGCGGTAGATACGATAAAAATCGCAATCGCTGTCCAAAAAAGGCCAAACAAGACAACGAACCATCGAATCGGGTTTTTTTGCGGATTTCCGGAAGGATAAGCACTCATGGTTTCACCTCTCTCTCGATTATATGCCAAATCCCGGGAAAAGAAAAGGCTTTTCGGGGAGACACTTGGTTTGTTTTCCTAGACCCGTTGAATTGCGGTGCGGATGGTGATATGATGAGGGCGGAAAAGGGGATAAGCCATGAAAGAAGCCGTTCTCTATCACAAAATCGCCGGGGGTTCGGTCGAATGCGGGCTCTGTCCACATCGGTGCCGGATCCGTCCCGGAAGCCGCGGGCTCTGCGGAGTTCGGGAAAACCGCAACGGGACGCTGTTCGCCCTCAATTACGGAATGACCGTCGCCGCCGCCGTCGATCCGATCGAAAAAAAACCGCTTTACCATTTTCTTCCCGGAACGGAAGTGTATTCGTTCGCCGCCGTCGGCTGCAATTTCCGTTGCCCCTGGTGTCAAAACGCCGACATCTCCCAAGACCCGAAACCCGCCCGAGAAATCCTCGGGACTTTCGTGACTCCGGAAACCCATGTGGCCCGTGCCCTCCGTCATCGGACGCCTTCGCTGGCTTGTACCTATTCGGAACCGACGGTCTATTTCGAATATGCCATCGAGACGATGAAACTCGCCCGAGAAAAAGGGTTGAAGACCGTTTGGGTTTCCAATGGATATATTTCCGAAGAGGCGCTTGGGATGGTTCTGCCCTTCATCGACGCCGCCAACATCGATTGGAAGGGCGACGAAGAAACCTACCGCCGTCATTGTGGGGGCGAAGCCGAACCGGTTCTGCGCACGATGCGGGCGATGAAAGCCGCCGGGGTTCATTTGGAAATCACCACTTTGTTGGTTCCGGGAGTCAATGACGCTCCCGAACGGTTGAAGAAAACCATCGACCTAATGGTCGATGCCGTCGGAACCGATGTTCCCTGGCATGTAACCCGTTTTTTCCCCGCTTGGAAAATGGGTGGAGGATCCCCGACGCCGATGAGTTCGTTGCTCGCCGCCCGGGATTTGGGCAAAGCGGCCGGGATCCGCACGATCCATTTGGGCAATGTATAAATCTTTGTGAGGTGATCGAAGATGTCCTTGTTGGCCGCTTTTATCGTTCCCCATCCTCCCCTGATCGTTCCGGCGGTGGGAAAAGGTCAGGAACGCTCCATTTCCTCCACCGTCGCCGCATACCGGGAAGTCGCCGGGCGTGTCTTTTCCCTCCATCCCGAAGTGGTGATCATATCCACCCCCCACTCGACGGTGTACGCCGATTACTTGCATCTTTCTCCCGGACCCCGTGCCGAGGGCGGTTTGGGTCAATTCGGGGCTTCCGGGGTCCGTTTTTCGGCGGAGTATGACGAACCTCTGGTGGAAGCAATCTCCGGATTTGCCCGTAAAGAACGAATTCCCGCGGGAACTCTCGGAGAACGGAATAAAGCTTTGGACCACGGAACGATGATTCCGCTCCATTTTCTGCGCGAAGCGGGGGTTGTGGCCCCCATCGTCCGCATTTCCCTTTCCGGGTTGTCCAACCTTGTCCATTATCGTTTCGGGCAATGCGTTGCCCGCGCCCTCGAGAAACTCGGTCGACGGGCAGTGTTTGTCGCCAGCGGCGATTTGTCCCATAAGTTGACCACGGACGGTCCCTATGGATTTTCTCCTCAGGGTCCGGAATTCGACCGTCGGGTCGTCGAGGCGATGAAGAAGGGGGATTTCGCCGCGATGCTGGCTTTCGACGATTCCTTTTGCGAATCGGCGGCCGAGTGCGGACTGCGGTCGTTTTTGATCATGGCCGGGGCTTTGGACGGATTAGCCCTCACCCCGGAGGTCTTATCCTATGAAGGACCCTTCGGCGTCGGATACGCCGTGGCTGCCTTTTCCGTCACCGGAAACGATTCCACGCGTCATTTCGGCGCCCAATACGCCGAGGAGGAAGCCGAGCGGTTGCGGATCCGGAGGGAAAAGGAAGATCCCTATGTCCGTCTGGCGCGAAAGTCCTTGGAAAGTTTCGTGACCACGGGTCAACGGATCGCGATCCCCTCGGGTTTGCCGGAAGAAATGCTTTCTCGCCGGGCCGGAGTCTTCGTGTCCCTCCACCGTGAGGGAAAACTCCGGGGATGCATCGGGACCACCGGTCCCACGACGGGCAGCGTGGCCGCCGAAATCATCCGCAATGCCATTCACGCCGCGACCGAAGATCCGCGGTTCGATCCGGTGACCCCGGAGGAATTGGCGGATCTCGAATGCCACGTCGATGTCCTCGGGCCTTCGGAACCGATCGCTTCCATGGCCGAATTGGAGCCGAAACGCTACGGAGTGATCGTTCGGAACCGCGGAAAAAGCGGGCTTTTACTGCCGGACCTTCCGGGAGTCGATACGGCGGAGGAACAAGTCGCGATCGCCCGTCGGAAAGCGGGAATCGGGGAACACGAATCGGTGGCGCTCGAACGTTTCGAGGTCGTCCGCCATCAATGAGGAGAATACCATGAAATCTGTCGAAGCGTTTTGGAATCGGTATCTGAAAGCTCGTGGTCTTCCGGAAGAAACCCCGTATCAAGATGTTTTTCATTTCGAACTGTCCGAGTATTGGGCAAACGAGTTGTTACGGCTTGTGCTGATCGGCCAAAAAAAGGCCACCGCAAGCGCTCTGGCGGAGTTTTCCCTGGAAGGGAGACGAGTTCCGGTAGCCGGGGATCTCTACATTTTGACCGATTGGTCGGAGACGCCTCGCTGTGTCGTGCGCGTCGATCGGGTTACGATTCTTCCCTTCCGGGAGATGACTTGGGACCTTTGCTCCAAAGAAGGAGAGGACGATTCGTTGGCGTCCTGGCGAGCCGGCCATCGGAAGTTTTTTAGCGCCGAAGGCCATGCCCTCGGGTATCAGTTCTCCGAGGATATGCCGGTGGTCTTCGAGGAATTCGCGGTCGTGTATCGGGAGACGGAGTAAATCCGTCTTTTTCTTGGGAAAAGGGGACGGATAAGGTATAATGGTGCTGATGACAAAGAAAGAAAGACAGGGAACGAAATCACGATGAACGCATTGGAATTGATCGCTACGACCACTTTCGGGGTAGAAGCCGTAGCTAAACGCGAATTGACCGGACTGGGTTTCGAAGTGCTGCGAACCGAAAACGGAAAGATCACTTTCAACGCCGATCTTTCAGGCATCGCTCGGGCGAATCTATGGCTGCGCTCCGCCGATCGCGTCCTCCTCAAAACCGGTGAATTCCCCGCATTGACGTTTGATGAATTGTTTGACAAGACCACTGCCATTCCTTGGGAACGCTTCATCGCCCCCGACGGAAAATTCACCGTCAACGGGAAATCGGTCAAGTCGACGTTGTTCAGTGTGCCGGATTGTCAGGCCATCGTCAAAAAAGCGATCGTCAAACGACTGGAAAAAGCGTACGGGATCGCCTGGTTTCCGGAAACGGGGGCGGAATTCACCGTCTTGGTTTCGCTTCTGTCGGATGTCGCGACGTTGACGATCGATACCAGCGGTGTCGCCTTGCATAAACGGGGATACCGCCAAACCCCCGTCGCCGCCCCGCTGAAAGAAACCTTGGCGGCGGCTCTGGTTCTTTTGAGTTACTGGGATGAAAACCGTTCTTTATACGATGTGTTCTGCGGTTCTGGAACGATTCCCATCGAAGCCGCGATGATCGGAAACAACCTCGCTCCCGGATTGAATCGCGATTTTGCGAGCCGTCACTGGGAATGGATCGGGGCGGATGTCTGGAACGAAGAAATCGCGCTGGCCCAAGCGGCGAAACGGTCCCATCCCTTGCGCATCCGCGCCTCCGACATCGATCCTGCGGCTGTGGAAGCCGCCAAAGCCAATGCCGAAGCCGCCGGAGTCGGGGAGATGATCCGTTGGGAAGTCGCAGATTTTCGTGCCATCGATTATCGGGAAAAATACGGTGTGCTGATCTCCAATCCCCCGTATGGAGAACGGTTGGCCGATTCCGAAGAAATTCGAAGGATGTACGCCGACATCGAGAACGTCTTTGGGCGATTGGACACGTGGTCGATTTATCTGCTTTCGGGACATCTCGGATTTACCAAACTGAAAAACCGGGAATCGGATCGGATCCGCAAATTGTATAACGGAAATTTAGAAACGCTCTACCATCAATTTCTCGGACCCAAACCTCCGTGGAAATGAGTCCTTCCCGTTTTCGAGCATCCCGTTTTTTTGTCTGCCGGTTTCATGCTAAAATGGAATCGGAGGGATTTCGATGAAAGAACCTAAAGAGAAACTCCGTGAACGCCTCACGGAGGAACAGTATCGCGTCACCCAGGAAAACGGGACCGAAGCCCCGTACCGAAACGCGTTTTGGAGCCATCACGAACCCGGGATTTATGTCGACGTGGTTTCCGGAGAACCTTTGTTTTCATCGCTGGACAAGTTTGATTCCGGATGCGGCTGGCCTTCGTTCACCCGTCCGCTGGTTGAAGTCGAGTTGAAAACCGACCGATCCCATGGCATGGTGAGAACCGAAGTTCGAAGCCGCGAAGCGGACTCGCATCTGGGCCATCGGTTCGACGACGGCCCCCGCGAACGGGGAGGTTGGCGGTACTGCATCAATTCCGCAGCCTTGCGCTTCGTTCCTTTGAGGGAAATGGAAAAAGCCGGGTACGGAAAATATCTTCATTTGTTCGCAAATCAATGAAAAAAGGAATCGCCGGTCGGCGGTTCCTTTTGATTTCAGATTCGTTTCAGTGTCTGGGCGAAAGGTTTCGGGGACCGATCCTCCCGGAATATTCCCCAATGTTTTTCGGGTTCCGAAGGATCATTCCCGCCCTTCCAAGGTTCGTCGAAGGCTTCGAAAACGAACATCGTTACCGCATTTTCCCGACTCCAGCGCCCCATGGATTCCAGATATTCGGATTGTTGAGTTTCTCCGACTTGGGAAAGGTCCATCTGCTGGTTGGCTTGCGTCGTCCATCCGAATTCGGTGAAGATCACCGGTTTTTCCGGAAAACGGCTTACGGTTTCCGTGTAGTCTGATACCGTGTGTCGGATGGCGTCATGAAGGGGAATCCGATGCCAAAGAGGATAGGAGTGGATGCACACGAAATCGACTTCGCGGGCGATTGCTTCGCCTTTTTCCCGCCAGAAGTGTCCACCCTCGCAAAAGGTAACCGGAACGGAGACTTGGGATTTCAAAAATCGCACATGGGAGGCCAACACTTCCGCGGGCATCAGGTTCGGATGCCAATCTGAAGTGTTTTCGTTTCCTACCGATACGGCGAGGACGGTTTGCGGGTGTCGATGGACCATCGCCGTCAACTTCTCGAGCCGCCGGAGATTTTCCTCTCGGTTTCGAACGATTTCTTCGGGGGAATGCAGCCCTCCCCAAGGGCAGTTCGGATTGGAAATTTCCCCTAACGGTTCGGTTCCGAGCATCACTCTCAGGGTAAGGCGGTGACGTTCGATCACCCGAAGCACGCTTTCCGCGTGTTCCGAGGTGTCATACATTCGCAGGTAGTCGAAATGGGGAACG
>JAKLGB010000020.1 GCA_022710895.1 Bacillota bacterium | reverse complement strand
ATGGAAATCTCGCAGCTTCGGTATCGCGAGTCGGGACGGATCTTCCCTATTCCCAAGTCAGTGGAAAAACCAGTTCATTGATCGGGAAAATCACGTTGATTTATGACAAATCCACCGATGAAGTCCTGAACTATAGTGTTGAAACCATCGGTGATTCCGCCTTTTCCGGAACCGATTCCGGGATTGATTCGCTCATCAATGCCTATTCTTCGAACAATGAATTCGTCACGTTCATTTCGGAACCATTGGCTTATACGCCGACCCCCATCAGCCGAAATCTCATTCTGTCTACTTGGGGTTCTTCCGTCATTCGCGATTATGCCGGGGTGGACTTCGGAATGGTGAACTCGGGAGGATTCCGCCTCGACATGGATTCGGGAACGATTACAATGGGCGATTTGGTCGAATGGTATCCGTTTGATAATTCCATCAAAACCTGCGAGATGACCGGGGCCCAACTGACAAGTTTTTTTGAATACATCGATTCATCCGGAGAAGATGTCGTGTTTGACGACGGGGTTACGTATTCCGGAGGAGTCCTCTATAAGGAAGGAGTGGCGGTCGGCTTAGCGACTTGGTATTCCGTCGGGGCCGTCGACTATATTTTCGATAAAACCAAATACGACTTTTTGGATGGAAGGAACATTCAAACCACTGATCTTTTGATGAGAGATCTACTCGCGGAAGATCTGCGAGCGACCGTCGGAAATTTCTCTCCCGCCAATGGAACGAGTTTCGGAAATCCTTCCTAAAAGATAAATCCCCTCAGGACAAAAGCCCGAGGGGATTTTCTATTCTAGAGGATTGATATTGTGGGCGAGAACCTGAAACTCGCCCTGATCATAGGAAAGATAGTTAAGACTGCAGTTAAAAAGATAGGAAGTGTAGGTAAAGGCGGGAAGAAGTTGGACGAGGACAGCCTTGATGACGTGGGAATGGACGACCACCAGGATTTTTTTCTCCGGATTCTTGTCACACAATACTTGCAGGGCATGGAGCACACGGGATTCCAAATCCCGGTTTTTTTCCATATTGGGAATCTGATCCGTGGTCACCAATCGCGCGTATTCCTCATCGATCATTTTTCCGTCATAATCGCCGAAGTTGCGTTCCGTCAGGTCCGAATTAATGAGGATCACCTTAGGCGAATGGAATTCCGCTACGACCAGTTTGGCGGTTTCATAAGCCCGTTTCAAGGGACTGGATACCACGAGATCGAATTCCTCGTGATTGCGGACCAGATATTCGCCGGTGCGTTTGGCCTGAAAGCGGCCATAATCGTTCAGGGGGTTGTCCATCCGGCCTTGGACGATAAATTTTTTGTTGGCATCGGTTTCTCCGTGCCGCATGAGGCAGATCGTGTTCATGAAATCACCGAAACCCATTATACACCATCCGGTCGGATTATGATATAATTATTTATTGAGGTGCATATAAATGAGAATGGTTGACATCATCGAAAAGAAAAGAGACGGGGGAGTCCTGACCGAAGCGGAAATCGCTTTTGTCATTTCCGGATACGTCAAGGGGACGATTCCCGATTATCAAGTAAGCGCCTGGTTGATGGCGGTTTATTTCCAAGGAATGACCGACGAAGAAGCGGCGTTCTTGACCAAATCGATGCTTCACAGCGGGGATGTCATCGATCTATCGAAGATTCAGGGAATCAAGGTTGACAAGCATTCCACCGGAGGGGTTGGCGACAAAACGACCCTCATTCTCGGGCCGCTGGTCGCCGCGTGCGGGGCCAAATTAGCCAAACTTTCCGGCCGCGGATTGGGCCATACCGGGGGAACGTTGGATAAACTCGAATCGATTCCCGGATGCCGAATCGACCTGAGTGAAGCGCAGTTTCTCCGTCAAGTCAACGAAATCGGCATTGCCGTGGCCGGACAAACCGCGGAAATCGTTCCGGCAGATAAACTGCTCTATGCCTTACGCGACGTCACCGGATCGGTGCCCTCGATTCCATTGATTGCCTCCTCCATCATGTCCAAAAAGCTCGCCTCGGGAGCGGATGTTATTTGTTTGGATGTAAAGATCGGAGAAGGGGCCTTCATGAAGACGATCGAGGATGCCCGTCGTCTGTCCAAACTGATGGTAACCATCGGTGCCTCCTTCGGCAAAAAAGTCGTGGCGTTTCTTACCGATATGGATCAGCCGCTCGGATTGGCTGTCGGTAATCGTTTGGAAGTCCGCGAAGCGATTGAAACGCTTTCTGGACACGGACCGGAGGATTTGGAAACATTGTGTTTGGAAATCGGGGCGGCGATGATCCGCGAAGCCGGACTGGCGACCGCCGATGACGAAGCCAGATCCCTGGTCAAGGAACATCTCCGTAATGGTAAGGCCTTGGCCAAATTTCAAGAATTCATCCAGGCTCAGGGCGGAAAGATCGATGACCTTTCCCGTTTCGTTCAAGCTAAGGAAATCGTCGATTTCCGTTCCGATGTCGACGGATACGTCCAGAGGATCAATGCCTTGGACATCGGGTTGGCCTCGATGCGACTTGGAGGCGGCCGGGAGACGAAAGAAGATGTCATCGACCCCAACGTCGGCATCGTGTTGGCACGAAAAGTCGGGGATTCGGTTCGTAAGGGGCAAATTCTCGCCCGCATATATGCGGACCAACCGGTGACGGAAGAAATTTTCCTTTCCCTGCAAGCCGCGTTCGTGATCGTTTCGGATCCCGTGGAAAAACCGGCCATCATTCGGGAAATCATCCGTTAATGATCGCTTTTTGGGAATAGAAGAACAAAACTTACTCAATGGAGGAGTCCAATATGGAAGCAAAAATCGTGGTCACCGACCTGACCAAAACATTCCGTTTGTCCAAAAAGCAACAACGGATCGAACGGACGACCGAAAGTGTGAAGGTGGCGGTCGACCACTTATCTTTTGAAGCCTATCAAGGCGAAATCTTCGGATTGCTCGGACCGAACGGTGCGGGAAAGACCACGACGCTTCGCTGCATCTCGACGTTAATCAAAGCCGACAGCGGCGATATTTACGTTGACGGTCACGGGGTTCGAAACGAGGAAACCGAAATCAGGAAGCGGATCGGCTTTTTGACCAGCGATTTGAAACTCGAAGAGTTCTTTACCCCCAACTACCTATTTGACTACTTTGCCCGTCTCCATTCCGTGGATCCGGAAACCGCGGCCGCCCGCAAGGCGGATCTCTTCGGTAAATTCGGTATTGACCGCTTCGCCGAGGTCAAGGTCGGGGAGTTGTCTACCGGCATGCGGCAGAAGGTGCAAATCGCTTTGGCGTTGATCCACGACCCCGGGGTCATCGTGTTCGACGAACCGACGAACGGCTTGGACATCCTTACCGCCAAAGTCGTTACCGACTACCTGCGCGAACTGCGGGACGCCGGAAAGGCCATCATCATTTCCACCCACATCTTCAGTTTGGTAGAGAAAATTTGCGACCGCGTGGGAATCATCGTCAACGGCAAGCTCAAATGGTGTAAACCGTTGGCGGATGTGAAAGCGAGCGGAACCGATCTCGAACAATTGTTCTTCGACTTGGTGGCCGAAGAAAGTCGGGAGGATTCACGATGAACGCCATTTGGACGATTTTTAAAAAAGAATGGGACCGAGTGATCAAAGACAAACGTCTGGTCCTTTCCGTAATGTTATTACCGGGATTGATGATCTTCTTGATTTATTCGATCATGGGCAACGTCATTTCCGATTTTACCGCCCAAGAGCCGGGCCAGGTAGCGATCGTCAATCCCTCGGCGGGATTCACTGCCCTCTATTCAACCCCCGTTTGGGGTGAGGATGAGAACGGGGATCCCGTGATCGTTTTTGAAGAAAAAGCGGATGTGATCGCCATCTCCGTCGCCGAAGCCCAGACCTATCGCGATCGCATCGATGCGGGCGATTGGGATTTACTGATCGTTTTTCCGGAAAACCTCGAAGCCGATCTCGCCCCCGGGTATCAGGCGAACATTGAAGTTTACCATAACCAGAACGAAACCCAATCCGCCACCGTCCAATCCCGGTTTTCGGGATACCTGACCGTTTACGCGGAATTGTTGCGTCAAACCGTATATGGGGAAACCGACGTTTTGATGCTACAAACGGACTCGGTCGAGTACGATGACGAAAAAGCCATGGGGATGATGATGTCGACCTTGCTTCCGATGCTCGTGGTGATGTTTTTGTTTTCCGGAGCGATGTCCATCGGTCCGGAATCGATTGCCGGAGAAAAGGAACGGGGCACGATGGCGACTCTGTTGATCATGCCCGTCAAACGCAGCGAAATCGCATTGGGCAAGGTCCTCAGTTTAAGTGTTTTGGCCCTGATTTCCGCCCTTTCCTCCTTTTTGGGCATCATCTCTTCCTTGCCGAAGATGATGGGAATGGAAGTGTCACAGGTGCTTGCCATTTATGATTTTGCCGATCTGGCCTTGATGTTGGTCCTGCTGTTTTCCACCGTGTTCGTGATCGTCGGACTCGTCGCCGTCGTTTCCGCTTTCTCCAAGAGCCTGAAAGAAGCCGGGACGTTGATTATGCCCCTTTATCTGATTACCATCGTGATCGGCATCACCTCGATGTTCAGCGAAGGTGCGGTTTCCGGCTGGTGGTTTTACCTCTTGCCGATGTACAACACCGTTCAGTCGTTGACAGCGATCTTGTTATCGGATTCCCTCGCCCCCTGGTACGTCCTCATTACCGTGGCTGCGAATTTGGCGGTTACCGCCGGACTGGTTTATCTGCTAACGCGGATGTTCCACAGCGAAAAAATCATGTTTGCGAAATAATCTTTTCCCGCTTTGACACCGAAAGCCGAAAATGGTATAATGTTTATGAAAATAGGGGAGCTCGCGGAACCGGGCTGAGAGTATAACTATTCCGTTATAGACCACACCTGATCTGGGTAATGCCAGCGTAGGTCCATCCTTCGAAAAAGGTCCCTTATTGCTGACGATAAGGGACTTTTCTGTCCCAAAGGAGAAAACAATGAAAACAACCAAACATGAGACTCGGGTTTTGACCGAAACCGCCGTCCTGGTGGCGGTTGCCTTAGTTCTCGATACGTTGGCGGGACTGTATTCCCCTTTCAAGTATGGAGGAAGCATTTCGCCGGCGATGTTGCCGATTTTCTTCTTGGCCGTCCGTCACGGATGGAAAAGGGGGCTGATCGCGGGATTTCTTTTCGGTATCCTGCAGTCCTTGGTGGGGGCGGCCACCGGCAACTTTTATTTTCTGAGCATTCCTCAGTATCTATTGGACTACCTTGTCGCCTACACGGTGCTCGGAGTGGCGGGGTTCTTTGCGGGAGCCGTTCGTCGTCCTTGGTTGTTGGCAGCGGCCATCTTCGCCGCCGGTTTTCTCCGGTATTTGGCCCACGGATTCTCGGGAGTCGTCTATTGGGCCCAATGGGCTCCCGATGGGGTGAACGTCTGGTTTTACTCCTTCATCCTTTACAATCTTCCGTACATGTCGGCGTCCATCTTGCTTTGCATCGTGCTGGGATTGGTTTTGCAAAATCGCGGAATCCTTTCTATCGGCCTAAACGAATCATCCAAAGGATGATTTGTTTTTTGCTTAATTGCTGGCACTCGATACTTGACACTGCTAACAAAAGCGCGTATAATAGAATTCGATAATGATTTTTAACGGAGGACAACCATGGCAGAACAATTAACATTCAAAACCGAATCCAAACGCTTGTTGCACTTGATGATCAATTCGATTTATACCAATAAGGAAATTTTTCTGCGCGAACTGATTTCCAACGCCAGCGACGCCATCGACAAGTATCATCTTTTGTCGCTAACCGACGACAAGTTGGAGAAAACCAACGATTATGAAATTCGTCTGGAGGTCAACAAGAAGAAACGGACTTTGACGATCAGCGACAACGGGATCGGGATGACCCATGACGATCTGGTCAACAATTTGGGAACAATCGCCAAAAGCGGAACCTTGGAATTCTTGAAGAACCTAAAAAAAGAAGATGCGAAAAACATCGATCTCATCGGCCAATTCGGGGTGGGATTCTATTCTGCGTTTATGGTCTCTTCGAAAGTGGAGGTCCGAACCAAATCACCGTATTCGGAAACCGGCTATCTTTGGACATCTGAAGGCGAGGAATCGTTCACCATCGAAGAAATCGCCAAACCGGACCGCGGAACCGTCGTCACATTATTTTTGCGCAAGAATGAAGAAGAAGACACCTATGATGAATTTCTCGAAGACTATAAAATTTCTTCGCTCGTAAAAAAATATTCCGATTACGTCCGGTATCCGATCAAAATGGATCAAGAAACGGAAAAACCCAAATTCGACAAAGACGGCAAGGAAATCGAAGGCAAATTCGAAACGGTTGTCGAGACCAAGATCCTCAACAAGATGACGCCCATCTGGAGCAAATCCAAAGCCGAAGTCAAACCCGAAGAACTGAACGAGTTCTATAAGAACACGTATTATGACTATACGGACCCGCTCCTGACGGTTTGGACCGACGTCGAAGGGGCGCTGACGTACAAAGCGATCGTTTTCATTCCCGCAAAAGCCCCCTACAATCTGTATTCCGAGAAATACGAAAAAGGACTGCAGTTATACGCCAAGGGCGTCTTTGTGATGGACAAATGCAAAGAACTCATCCCCGATTACCTGCGGTTCGCCAAAGGTCTCGTCGTTTCTCCCGACCTTTCCCTGAACATTTCCCGGGAAATCCTCCAACATAATCGTCAACTGATCAAGATTGCCGCCAACCTTGAGAAGAAGATTTTGTCCGAACTGGAAAAGATGTTGAAGAATGACCGCGAGAAATACGAAACCTTCTGGAAGCAATTCGGCGTCGACCTGAAATACGGCGTTTATGATAATTACGGAGAAAAGAAAGAATCGCTTCAAGATTTGCTGTTGTTTGCCACGGTCAACGGGGACAAGCCGATGACGCTGAAAGAATACGTCGAGAAAATGCCCGCGGATCAAAAGGAAATCTATTACGGATCGGCATCCAGCAAGGATCAAATTGTGGTTTCACCCCAGATGGATCTCTTGAAGTCCAAGGGTTATGACGTTCTCGTTTTGACGGACGACGTCGACGAATTCATGATCCGGATCCTTCATGAATACGACAAACACGAATTCAAGTCCATCAACCAAGGGGATCTGAACCTCGTGGATGAGACCGAAAAAGAGACCGTCAAAAACCTTGAATCCACGAACAAGACGTTATTGGAAGCCTTGCAAGCGGTTTTGGCATCGGAAGTCAAGGAAGTAAAACTCTCTACCCGTCTGACGGATTCCCCCGTCTGCCTGGTTTCCGGGGAGGGGCTTTCCTTCGAGATGGAAAAAGTCATCAACCAGATGCCCGGTGAGAAAAACCTCAAAGCTGACAAGATTCTCGAAATCAATCCCAAGCACGATTTGTTCCGGGCCATTACTTCCGTTCATGCCCAAGAACCCGCCCTTTTGGAAGATTATGCATGGGTCCTTTACAATCAAGCGCTCCTCATCGAGGGGTTGCCCATCAGCGATCCGGTCGGTTTTGCCAATAAAATGGTCAAATTGCTCATTAAGGCCGCCCCGTCCCAACAATAGCACCTTTACACCACCATTCGGACTATCTACCGGATGGTGTTTTTTTTCGCACAGAGGGAGAGATCTTTACGACATCCTCGACAATCTGTGACCCGAATCAATAATCTTTGAAAAAAAAGGGGAAAGCCTGTTGCATTCTTTTCCTATTTCATTTACAATGAAACTGGGGAGCCACCATATTGCCTCGATTCCTTTTTCTGTTTTACCGATGTTGTTTCGGACTTGGATCCAAGGGGTTGTTGTTTTCGTCTTTTTCTTACATCACCCGAACCAGTTTCGAGCATCAATGATTTGGTTTCAGCTTCGGTCTTTTCCGGGGCGCTTTCGTTTTCCCTTTCCGATTGTGGGAAAGGCATCGTTTTCGGGTTCGGTTTCGGGAGCTTCACCGTCATTTCATCAAAGCACCTCTTTTGTATCATTGTAACTTGTCAGGAAAGTGAGGAACCAAAATCATCGCCATCAACGCATCTTTTTGGGGCGATCCGTCATCCGTCGTTTCATCGGATTCTTCAGGCTTCGGCTCTGGAAAACCCAACGCAATCCCGTTTCACCGCTTCATTATTCTCCCGAACTTCGAGATGGAAATCGCCCGGACGTAATGATCCGTGGCCGGGGCCATCCCCGACGTCCTTCCCGGTTCGGCCTTAGTTTCACCCTTGGAATCACTTAGGTAATTCCGACATCATCGGTTCGCCCATCTTCATTTTCGGTTCGACGCCCCACCGAATCGATCGGGCCTGTTTGAGTGGCTGCGCGCAAGATATCGAGGTCGCCGCACCATCGGTCTTTCATGAATCGGAACATTTCAGATTGATCAAGCTTCATGACTCGTTTGACGAGATCGCCCAACTGCCGTCTCAACGCATTGTCTCCATGAAGAACATCAGTTTTTGATTATCATAGCCCGAAACCCGCCGAACACCGCCAATTTGGCGGAATGAACAAGGGGCCGCCGTTCTGATTTTCCGGAAGGCGGCCCCGCTTTTTTGTTTTAGTGGAAAGTCGGTTGAAGAAAAAGTATTAAAGCAGTAGAATATGAGATAGAATGTATCATAATGGATGAGTATCTTTAAGGGGGATTTGACAATGAACCAACCGATGGTTGACGCTTTTTTTGAAAAAGCGCCGGTTGCGTTTGCGGTTTTTCGAACGGTTTTTTATGATTCCGGACATGCCGTCGACGCCGAATTACTGACCGCCAACCTTCCGTTTCAAGTTCTGTTTCGGAAAAAGGCCGATGAAATGATCGGTCACTGTGTCCGTGAATTGGTCTCTTCGGCGGCATTGTCGCAAGACGAGTGGGGTCGCCGCGCGCTCTCTGCCATTGAAGGGAGACGTTTGTTCGATGAGGTGGTTTCCGGATTATTTCCCGAAAAATCCCTCCGCGTCAAACTGTTCCCTTTGTTCGACGATCAATTCGGATGCATATTGCGCGACCTCGGCACTGAAGCCCTGCTACGAGATGAAGTTGAAGGGTTCCTCGCCGTCAGTTTGGACATGTTCATGATCGGAAGTCAAGACGGACGTTTTTTAAAGGTGAACCGTCAGTTTGAAACCGTGATCGGATATACCGTTAAGGAAATGGAAGGACACTATTTCTCCGATTTCCTCCATCCGGATGATGTTGAATTGACCAAAATCGCCTTGGGTTCATTGATCAAAGACGGCGGAATCCAAAAATTGGTCAATCGTTTAGTGGCCAAGAATGGGCAAATAAAAACCCTGGAATGGCGGGCACTTCCCACAGAATCGGTGTTTTATGCTTCCGCGCGCGACATCAGCGATCAGGTCAACAAAGAAGCCCAACTTCGCAAAGAGGCCGAAATCGACCCGTTGACCGGTCTGTTCAACCGCCATTATCTTTATCAGCGGATCCAGCAAGAGATCTCCTTGTCCGAAAAACGAGGGACTCCCGTTTCCATGATTGCCGTGGACATCGACCACTTCAAATACGTCAACGACATTTGGGGCCATCCGGTCGGTGACGAGGTTTTGGAACGAACGGCCAGTTTGATGAAAGCCGCCATCCGCGGAACGGATTTTCTCGCCCGGATCGGCGGAGAGGAATTCGTCGCTTTGCTTCCGGGAACGGATGCGGAAGGGGCATTGACAGTTGCCCGAAAAATGCACCGTTCCCTCAATGACCATCCCCATCCCCGCGTCGGCAAGGTAACGGCCAGTTTCGGGGTCGCCCTTCGGGATATCGGTGAAGACTTCCTTCAATGGTACAAACGAGCGGACGAGGCAGTCTACGCCGCCAAACGGGGCGGTCGGAACCGCGTGGTGCTGGCCGGAGAAACGACACCGGAAACACAAAGCGTCTCCATATATATGGCTTGGAACCCCGAGTGGGATTCGAAAGATCCCACGATCGATGCTCAACATCGGGAATTGATCGACATCGGAAACCATCTAGTCTTCTTGGCGGTTTCCGGGGCGGTGGCTCATCAAATTTCCCGACAGATCGACCGGCTTCTTGTTCATGTGGCCAATCATTTCGCAACCGAAGAGTCGATTCTTTCGGAAACGGCTTATCCCGAATTGCCTACGCATCAGATGATCCACAAGGATTTGTTGCGTCGGACTGGAGAACTCGCCGCCGATTACCTGCGTCAACCGACGCCATCCCCGATTTTCTTGTCTTTCATGATCAACGATCTGATCATCGGTCATCTAGTGGATGAAGACCGGAAATTTTTCCCGTTCCTTCCCCGTTCCGTTCAATAAATATCAACGGCCACCCGAAAGGGCGGCCGTTTGAATTATTGGGAGAAATAGACGGAATCGACGATTTTCAGATAATCGAGACGCTTGATGTACCCCTCGGGAATTTCATGCCCGAATCGTTCAAATTCATCGTATGCGATCGATTTTCGGCCTTCATCCGCGCGGCGATAGAACTCCACGACGTGAGAGGCGTCCAACAAAAACGTCTTTCCCACCGTGGTAAAGGCCACGATGATGAATCCGATGCCTCCGTGGCGAACGATATGATCCAAATGAAGCACTTGATGCTCATGGATGTTTTTCATCGGGAAAGCGGTTTTCGTTTTGGTTTCTTTGGCTTCGAAGTCGATGTATCGACCTCGATAGATGCCGTTGTAATCGGTGGTTGAGGGAATCTTGTAGTAGGCTTCCGAAATCCGGGCGGCACTACGGCGTTCATAGTCGACTTTGACGATTTGAATCGGAATCGGTTTTTTGTAGATGTAGGCAATGTCGTTCTCGGCGTAGTAGTCGTTGGTGGCATTGATTGCCGCTTCCAAATCCATTCCGCGATTCGCCGTCGAGGGACGTTTGACCCCCGCGGTTCCGCGGAGAATCGGATATCGAATCATGATGTCTCACCCCGATATCATTGTATCACAACCATCCCCGTTCGGAAACTGTGAAGGTTAAAAAAACCATAACCCTTTTGGCAAGGAAAGAAAACGTTTTTTTGGCGGATATGATACCCAAGCCACTCGGTTTAGTGTATAATGGTCGTAGTTGAAACCGATTCACGCCCCGAAAGGAGTTTTTTATGAGCCAGATCAAGTTTTACGCATTGGGCGGTCTGGGAGAAAACGGCAAAAATTTGTATTGCGTCGAAATCGATCACAAGATCATCGTCCTTGATGCGGGATTGAAGCATCCCTCCGGTGATTTGCTGGGAGTGGATGCCATCGTCCCCGACATCAGTTACCTCGAATCTCGGACCGCAGACATCGTCGGCGTCTTTCTCTCCCATGCCCACGACAAGAACATTGGCGCGTTGCCAATGCTCTATGCAACGCTGCACCCGCATGTTTGGGGCACAAAATTTGCCATTGCGGTGCTGAAGGACATGATGAAGGAGAACAAAATCGAACCGGAACCCGACCACCTTCATGTCGTTGACATGAACCAAGCGTTGGACTTCGACGGCTTTCAAATCGTTTTCTATTCCACCACCCATTCGATTCCCGAATCTTCGGGAATCGGCATCATGACCCCGGATGGCGTCATTGTTTATGCCACCGATTTCACTTTCGATCAAAACATCGGAACCTTTTATTCGACGGAGTTCCATAAACTGGCCCAATTCCGCGAAAAAGGCGTTTTGGCGTTGCTTTGCGAATCTTCGGGAGCCGGAACCATCGGACACTCCACAAGCGATTATAAGCTGATCTATGCGATTCGCAACACCTTCGCCAAAGCCGAAGGACGGATCATCGTGGCGATGTATTCGACGGAAATTGCCCATATTCAACGCATCATCGATGAATCTTTGAAATTGAACAAACGGATCTCGATCATCGGAAGGAAAGCGCAACGACTCGTCGATTTGGCGGAAACGATGGGCTACATCCAGATTCCTCCCGACAAATTGGTCAATCTCAAATATCTCGACGAGACCAACAACAACGAGTTCACCGACGTTGTCTTTCTCGTCACGGGTGAACGCCACGAGCCCTTCTATATGCTGCAACGGATGTGTAAAGGCTTTGATCGCTTATTGAAACTCAATGCCCGCGATACCGTTTTGATGATGTGTCCGCCGATCATCGGAACCGAAAAAATCGCCGCAAAAACCTATGATGCTCTATATCGCTTGGAAGCCCGGGTGGTCAAAATCGACAAAAAGACCTTGCCTCCCGCCCACGCCTCGATGGAAGACATCAAATTGATGTACAGCCTCCTGCGTCCGCGCTACATCATCCCCATCAACGGGGAATACCGTTATCAACTATCCCAATACAATCTGGCCCTTGATTATGGCTATGATCCCGATCATGTGATCCTCGCCGACAACGGCGAAGTCGTGACCTTTAGGGATGGTCAAGTGGAATGGAAACACGATACGGTGATGAATGGATCGATTATGGTCGACGGCAATTACGATTCCGATGTCAACGACACCGTTCTCAAAGAACGGGAGCTCTTGAGCGAAGACGGTTTCCTGCTGATCGTCGCCAACATCGATGCCCGCGAGCGAGTCATGTTCAACCAACCCGAAATCGTTTCCCGAGGCTTCATGTATATGAAAGATAACGAGGAAGTCGTCAAGCGTATCGAGGAGATCTATACAGAAATCACGAAAAAGCAATTCGCCGCCCGCTACATCGACTGGCGAGTCTATAAAGATTCGATCCGCGATGAAGTCGCTCGTTACCTGTATAAAGAGACCAAACGCAAACCGGTCGTCATTCCCGTGATCATCGATACCCAAAGCGACAAAATATGCAAAGTGATTTAAATCGAAACCTCTCGACCCCGAGAGGTTTTTCCTTTTTTGAAACCCAACCCCATACTTTCTGTATCCGTTTTCGGGGGCGAGAAGGGTTTTCTTTTGATATACTGTCATCGGAAGGAGCGATCGGATGGATTGGCTGGATCGAATGAACTCGGTTTTGGACTACATTGAGGAGCATTTAGGGGAAACCATCGATTATGAACAGATGGCCTCTTTGTCGCTCTGCCCGGGGAACCTCTTTCAGCGGATGTTTTCCAATCTGACGGGAACTTCGCTTTCGGAGTATATCCGGAGACGACGGTTGTCCCAAGCGGGGATGGATTTGTCCTCGGAAAACGTCAGCGTGATCGACACTGCCCTCAAGTTTGGGTACGAATCCGCGGATGCATTCGCTAACGCATTCAAGCGTCAACATGGCATTCCTCCCTCGCAAGCCAAGATCAAAGGGGTGATTTTGACCCATTATCCTCGGCTATCCTTTACATTGAAGATCAAAGGAGAATTGGAAATGAAGTACAAATTGGTGGAAAAAGAGGGCTTCACGGTCGTGGGAAAGAGTTTGAAGACAACACAGGAAGAGAACCTGAAAACCCAATCGATTCCCCGTTTTTGGGATCGGTGCAATCACGACGGCACCGGGGAACGTCTGTGTGCCATTGCACCGAATCAACCGCTTCTGGGGGTCTGTTATGGGGACGAACCCGACGGGACCTTCCGATACATGATCGGAACGGAAGCCAAAGGCATGGTCAGGGACTTTGAAGTGCTCCGGATACCGAAAGCTACGTGGGCGGTTTTCGAATCCGTCGGACCGATGCCCGTGAGCATCCAAAAAGTATGGAATGCGGTCTTTCAGGAGTTTCTGCCCACCAGCAAATATGAACACGCCCCGATTCCGGACTTTGAGCTTTATCCCGATGAAGGAAAGGACACCAATCAAGCTGATTATCGATGCGAAGTGTGGATTCCCGTCATCGCTAAGCGGTAGAAAAAGAAAACTCGTTCTTCGCGAACGAGTTTTTTTGTGATGATTAGATAAAGATGGCTAGAATCGCCGTCGCGACTCCGGTGAAGACCAAGGCGACGCTGGACACCGCCCCGGCGGTTTCATCGATTTCCAGCGCTTTGGCGGTGCCGATGGCTTGTGAAGTGGCCCCCAACCCCAAACCGATGACGATCGGATCTTTGATTTTGAAGATTTTAATCAACAACGGGATCACTACCGCCCCGGCTACCGCGGTAATCACGACGGTGGCTACGGTGATGGCCCGGATGCCCCCGAGTCGTTCCGAGACCTCGATGGCGATCGGGGTGGTGGAGGCTTTGGGGAGGATGGAAGCGAGGATGGTTTCGTCCAATCCGAGGATGTTTCCCAACAGAATGACCGTCAGGATCGAAGTGGCCGCTCCGACCACGGATCCGACGAGAATGGGCAAAAGATGTTCCTTGATCATTTGGATGCGTTTGACAATCGGAATGGCCAGAGAAACAATCAAAGGACCCAGGAAAACGTGGATGCCGGATAGATCGGTCAAAAACACCGAAAGGTCGATCCCGATGACCCACACATACGCCATAAGAAGGATCGTGGCGACAATCAAAGGACTCAATAGGGGGATGCGTGTTTTGCGATAAACGATTTCCCCGATCACATAAAAAAAGAGGGCCAGGGTGATTCCCATTTCTTGAGAGGACAGGATTTCACGCATGTCGATCCTCCCGACGTTTTCTCCAAACCGACTGCCAATGCATGGTCAGACGAACTGACCCGGCGACGGCGAAGAAACTGATGAAAACCCCGGAGAAGATGATGAGAAGAATCTTCCACAGGTGAGCTTGGAGAATGTCGAGATATTCCAAGACGGAAACGGCGGCCGGTATAAAAAAGAAGGACATGTTCGCAATCAAAAATCCGCCGACCGATTCCACGTGTTTCATCGGGACGATACGGGTCAAGAGTGCCGTCAACAGGAACAGCATGCCCAAGACGGTTCCGGGGACAAAGACCGTCGGAAACAGCCATGAAATCGCGTTTTGGGCCAATTCGCCCAAAATGAAAAACAAGAGAATGATTAATAGTTGACGAATGATCTTCATCGAACGACCTCCGGGATTAGGATTCAGTTTTAGTATATCAAAAGGACGACACCAGATAAACCAATCCGCTCAAGAAAGCGGTTTTGCGGTGGATCATCGGAATCGGCGGAATGATACTCGCCATAATAAGAAAACAAGTAGCCTCCGCGAAGACTACTTGTTTTCTTTTTTGAGGCCGAGAGGCCGAAGGATGGCTTCGATTTTTTCGTATTCCTCGGCACCGGCTTTTTCCAGTTTATTGTGCGTTTGGGGATGATAGTACACCGTTCCCGCCAGGTCTTCCGGCAAATACTGCTGGAAAATCAAGTGGTTCGGATGATCATGAGGATAGATATATGGTTTCTTATCATCGTAGGTGGGATTGTTGATCAAATGAGAGGGCACCTTCGGCGTCTTTCCGGACCGAACATCCTCCAAAGCGGCATTGACCGCCAAATGCGCGGAATTGGATTTGGGGGAGATGCACATTTCAATCGTGATCGCTCCCAACGCGTTTACCGCTTCCGGGAACCCGATGTGACGACAGATATCGCAAGCGGCAGCCACCTTGGGTCCCATCATCGGGTTGGCAAGGCCGATATCTTCATAAACGATGGCGGAGATCCGACGGAGGAGGGATTCCAAATCGTCGGCGACGATCAAACGCGCGAGATAATGCAAAGCCGCATTGACGTCCGATCCACGGACGGACTTGTGGAAGGCGGAAAGAATGTCGTAGTAATCATTCCCGTTTTTGTCCACCGACAGCGAAGGTTTTCCAACGACCTCCTTGGCGAAATCGACATCGACTTTTGCGTTTGCTTCCGCCTGAATGGCCACCAATTCAAGCATGTTGACGGCACTGCGGATTTCGCCGTTGGCGGCCCGGGCGATGTAGTCGAAAACTGAAGAATCGATCGATAGACCGGGTTTGATTTCTTCAAGGGAAAGGGTCTTCAGGTATTGGGTGATCTCCCCGACCGACAATCGTTCTAAACGATACACGGTGGCTCGACTGCGGATGGCGGGGTTGCAGGCGATGTAGGGATTTTCGGTCGTCAATCCAAGCATAATCACCTGGCCTGATTCTACGAACGGCAGAAGATAATCCTGAACGTCCTTGTTCATCCGATGGATCTCGTCGATGATCAAAAGGACGGATCCGTACCACTTCGTCGACTCGATGATCTCTTTAAGGGTCTGTTTGGAATCGGTGGAAGCGTTGAATTTGTAGTGATTAAGCGGAAAATGCTCCGCCACCAATAAGGCAATCGTCGTTTTTCCCGTTCCCGTCGGTCCATAAAGGATCAAGGAGATCAGTTTGTCTTCCGCCAACATCTTTTGGATGGAACGGATCACACGGGTCTGTCCGACCACTTCTCCGAAGGTCTTGGGACGGACTTTGTTGGCAAGCGGTTCGTACATGGGATCACCTTCTCTTTGCGGTGTTTATGCGCATATTATATCATATTCTTGGCTTTTTCGGGCAAAAAAGCATATAATAAGGTTGGACATTTTTGATCCGGGAAGGATGATGCAGCATGATCCAAGATGACATCCGTCGCTTGAAAATCGAGAAGAACGCCGTGATCCTTGCCCACTATTATCAAGACGCTGCGGTTCAGGACATCGCCGACTTTGTCGGGGATTCTCTCGAACTCTCCAAGATCGCCGCTCAAACCGAGGCCGAGATCATCGTGTTTTGCGGGGTCAATTTCATGGCGGAAACCGCCAAGATCTTGTCACCGAAAAAAAAGGTTCTCCTTCCTGTCAAAGAAGCCAAATGTCCGATGGCGATGATGATTTCCGCCGACCAGTTGAAACAATACAAACAAGCCCATCCCGATCGAAAAATCGTCTGTTATGTCAATTCTTATGCAGACGTCAAAGCCTTATCCGATGTCTGTGTCACCAGTTCGAACGCAGAGAAGATTCTCGCGGCCTTCGGAAATGAAAAGGTGCTGTATATTCCCGATAAAAACCTCGGACGATATTTGAAGTACAAATACGGTTACGACATTGAGCTCTGGCCGGGGTTTTGCTGCATCCACAATCGTTTGAGAACGTCTTTGGTGCGCGAAGCGAAAGCCAAACACCCCGAAGCCTTATTCCTGGTTCATCCCGAGGCTCCGCTGGAAGTTGTCAAATTGGCGGATTATGTCGGTTCCACCCGCGGAATCATCGCGTATGCCACCGCCTCCCCCGCTCAGGAATTCATCATCGGGACGGAAAAGGGAATCCTCCATCCGTTGCAAAAAGCGAATCCGGGAAAGAAGTTCCATATCCTGACTCCGGATTTGGCCTGTTTCGACATGAAACTGACGACCCTGGATGATGTTTATCACGCCTTGAGGGACGAGACCTTCGAAATCACGGTTCCCGAAGAAATCCGCAAAGAAGCCTACCGTTCGTTGGCGAAGATGTTGGAGATGAGCTGAAAATGGAACGAACTACCGATGTTTTGGTGATCGGTGCGGGTCTCGCCGGCCTGTTCACCGCATTGAATATATCCCCCGACACCCAAGTCGTATTGTTGGCCAAGGAAACTTTGGTCAACTCGAACTCGATGCTCGCCCAAGGCGGCATCGCCGCAGAACTGAACGATGACGTCAGACTCCACGCCAGCCACATCGAAGACACGATGAAAGCCGGTTCTTGGATCAATGATCCTCAAGCCGTGAAAGTCCTCGTCGATCATGCCGACGAAGCCATTCGGAAACTGATGAGTTTCGGGGTGGAATTCGACCGGGGAATGGATGACGAAATCCTGCTCACCAAAGAAGGAGGACATCGATATCGCCGGATCATTCATTCGGGGGGCGACGCCACCGGATTCCGTACGACCAAATCGCTGGTCGACATTCTCGTCCAGCATCCCAATATTACCGTTCTTCCCCATACGATGGCAATCGAATTGCTGAAAGACGAAAACAAAAAGTGTGTCGGCGCCACCGTGCTTTCGGATGCCGAAGGCTTCTTTCCGATCTACGCCAAAAAAACCGTTCTTGCCACGGGCGGAATCGGCTCGGTATATAACGCCACCACCAATGACCTTTCGGCCACCGGAGATGGGATCGGATTGGCTTTCCGAGCCGGGGCGGAGATCAAGAACATGGAATTCGTGCAGTTCCATCCCACCGCCTTTTTTGTTGATGAAGGCCGTTCCCGGCAACGCTTTTTGATATCGGAAGCCGTTCGCGGCGAGGGAGCAACTCTGTTGAACATTCAACAGGAACGTTTTATGGGAAAATATGCCCCTGAACAGATGGAACTTGCCCCCAGAGACGTGGTTTCCCAAGCAATCTATCGGGAAATGTATGACACATGGACCGATCACGTATTTTTGGATACCCGGCATTTGGATGCCAAGTTTTTGGAAAAACGTTTCCCGACGATTTTTGCCAAATGCAAAGAACACGGAATCATCATGGGTTTGGATCTGATTCCCGTGGCTCCCTGTGAACATTTCAGTTGCGGAGGTGTCGTCGCCGACCTTCGTGGGGAGACGACGGTTCCCAGTCTGTATGCCGTCGGTGAGTGCGCCTACAGCGGCGTCCACGGAGCGAATCGACTGGCTTCGAATTCGCTTTTGGAATGTGCGGTTTTTGGATTGGCGATTGCTCGAGAAATCGACCGTACCGTTGGCAAAGAA
>JAKLGB010000002.1:20343-62952 GCA_022710895.1 Bacillota bacterium | reverse complement strand
ATCACTTTCCCGCAATTTGCGAAAATCGACGTCAACGGGCGACGGACGGCACCGCTTTACCGTTTTCTGAAATCCAAAAAGGGCGGATGGTTCCGCTCGCAAATCCCTTGGAATTTCACCAAATTCCTCATCGACCGGCAAGGGCGCGTCGTGAAACGGTTTCCCCCGACCACCCCACCTTCGCGAATGGAAGCGGCGATTGTGGAACTGATCAAACAAACGGAATAAAACAACCTCGTTTCCGGGCCGATGAAAGGACCGAAAACGAGGTTATTTTTATAATCCGCACTTCAATTGGATATTGCAGTTTGAACAGGTATGGCATCCGCCGATATCTTCGACCGTGCCCTCCAAGCAAATCGGGCAGATGTCCCCGATTTCCACACCGATGTTCCTTCCCGCTTTGGTGCGAAGATGGAGCTGGCTTTCCGTTTCCGGTGTTTTCGTCTCTTCGACATGGATGCCCATGTCGATGATATCGAGTTGGACGGGAACGTTTTCCTCCCCTTTTAAGGTCAGAACTTGGGCGTCGCGGCTGCCATCCACATAGATGGTTCCGCCTTTGGCACCATGCTTGTACAAGAACATGTACAAATCCTCTACCTGCTGGACGCTGTACCCCTTGGGGGCATTGACGGTTTTGGAAATGGAGGAATCGACCCATCGCTGGATGATGCACTGCACTGTCGCGTGTTCGATGGCCGGAAGATCCATCGCCGAGACGAAAATGTCAGGCAGCGCTTTTCCCCGGAATTCGGGATGGAGTTGGAGATACCGTTCAACGATCGGAGCGTCCACTTCCATGAATTTCCCCAGCCGACCGCTACGGAAGTACTTGAAGGCGAAATACGGTTCCAAGCCGGTGGATACGCCCACCATCGTCCCCGTGGACCCGGTCGGAGCGATCGTCAGGAGATGAGAGTTGCGAATTCCGTATTTCAGGACCCCGTCACGGATGAATTTCGGCATTTGTTTCATATAGCCCGATTCGATGAATTTGGCTCGCGAACCATATTGTTCGAGGAAGGGAAAACTCCCTTTCTCCTTCGCCAAATCGATGGAAGCGGAGTAGGCGTTGATGGCGATGAACCGCATCAGCTTATCCACAAAGGCGTTTCCGGCTTTCGACCCGTACCGCAATCCGCAAAAGATCATGAGGTCGTGAAGACCCATGATTCCCAAACCGACCCGCCGTTCCCCTTGGGCTTGACGGCGATTCTCCTCCAGAAAGTACGTGGTACGGTCAATAACGTTATCCTGCATGCGGACGCTCGTTCGGACCGTCCGTTCCAGTTTGTCCCAATCGACATCGCCCGTGATCCCATCATGCATATTCGCCAGATTGATGGCGGCGAGATTGCACACCGAATAAGGGGCGAGCGGTTGTTCTCCGCAGGGGTTCGTGCAGACGACTTTCTGTCCGTACCCGCGGGCGTTGGTCATATCGTTGGCGTTGTCAAGGAAGAAAATGCCCGGTTCGGCCGAATAGGTGGCGCAGATGTTGATCAGATTCCACAGGTCGCGGGCCCGGATCGTTTTGTGTACCTTGACACGATACCCCATCTTCTCCCATTCGCGGACATCGCCGACGGACGACCATTTTTCGTCATATGCGGCTTTTTCGCCTTTGGTATAGTGATCGACGTCGGGAAAGCGCAAGTCATAGGTGCCGTCCTGTTCGACGGCCTCCATGAATTCTTTGGTGATCGCCACCGAAATATTCGCTCCGTTGAAAAAGTCAGGATTTCTGACTTCGAATTTTCCTTTGGTCGCCAGCATGTCATACACTCTTCGAAGGGTGGAAGCTTTCAAAGTACCCGGTTGGGATTCTTCCGTATTTTTCAGAGTTTCGATCATTTCGATTTCTTCGTCGGAATACGGAACGAACTTCAGTTTGGCATTGGCTTCGCGAACGATATCCTCATCCGCGATGTTCTCGATGAGAAAGCGAAGAATTTTGGGGTTTTGCATTTTGGAAACGATGAATTCGATGATGTCGGGATGCCAGTCGGCCATCATGATCATCTGGGCTCCGCGGCGAGAGCCTCCTTGTTCGACCAGATTGGTCAATTGGCTGAGATCCTGAAGCCAACTGACGGCCCCGCTGGATTTTCCGCTGACGCCTTTGGCCAAAGTGTTCTTGGGTCTCAGGGTCGACCCGTTGGTTCCGACTCCCCCGCCGCGGGACATGATCTCCATGACCTGTTTGCGGTGTTCGCTGATACCCACGCGGGAGTCGTGAACAAAGGGCATGACAAAACAATTGAAGTAGGTCACCGCGCTCTGCGAACCCGCTCCGAAAAGAACCCGCCCGGCGGGGACGAGATTAAGTTCGGCGATCTCTCGGTAAAAATCCTTGGCGTGATCGACGGTTTCACCGAAAAGGAGGTTATTGGCGACTCGATGGGCGATCTGTTCAAAGAAAATCTCCATCGGTTTATCGATTTGACCGACCGGACGGATCACCTCGCCATTGGGCTGAAGGTCTTTCGCCAAGGCGGCGTAGGCATCTTCCAGTCGGATGTGGACCAAATCACCTTTGATTTTGGCGACATACCCGATTCCCCGAGAAGGGAATTTGGGGTCATCCACGACCACGCACAAGACCAAATCGCCGATGGAAAGGGTTTGGTGGTTGATGTCTTTTTGAGCATAGCGATCCAGCATTACCAATCGCGAAACGCCCTCAAAGGTTTTGTTCATGGAGTCGTCGATTAAAAACAAGTGGGGAAAATGAACCTTGATGTCGGCGTTGAGTCTTTCAATCAGTTTCGGTTCGTAAGTATGCATGGAATCGCGGCCTCTTCTCGGGGGGATTTGTTCGGGTTAGATACATTATAACCACAATACCCAAGGGACGCAAGAATGAAAACGACTTTCAAAAAAAATAATTTTTCTCTCCGTCTCGCCCGCTTCTTTCCTTATATATGCCAAAAAAATCCCACCTATGGTGGGATAATCGAGCTGGCAGAGAAAGAATGTGGGTTCCTTTAAAAACCTTAATCGAAACCGCAATTTTCGTTTCTCCTGGGAAACTTTTCGTCCCGGCAAAACTGGATTTTTGCCTCGATTCATGATACAATGAATCCGCATTCCAAAAAATCCGGAAATCACCCCACTCGAGGGCGTGACCCCGGTTCACAGAAAGGCTGGATCCTCTATGAATCAAGGTCTCAACGAACAAGCCATCAATGCCATCCGCATCCTTGCGGCCGATGCGGTCCAAAAAGCCAAAAGCGGACATCCCGGATTACCGATGGGATCCGCTCCTCTTGCTTATGCCCTATGGGGCCATCATCTGATCCACAATCCGAAGAATCCCCGTTTCGAGAACCGCGATCGCTTCGTCTTGTCTGCGGGTCATGGTTCGATGTTGTTGTATTCCCTGTTGCATCTGTTCGGCTATGGACTGCCGATGGAGGAATTGAAACAATTCCGCCAACTGGGCTCTTTAACGCCCGGCCATCCCGAATATGGCCATACGGTCGGGGTGGAAACTACTACCGGACCTTTGGGCCAAGGATTCGCCAACGCCGTCGGGATGGCGATCGCCGAAACCCGTTTGGGGGCGATGTTCAACCGTGAAGGCTTCCCCATCGTCGATCATCACACCTACTGCTTGGTGGGAGACGGTTGTATGATGGAAGGCATCACCAACGAAGCCGCCTCTTTGGCGGGGACGCTGGCATTGGGAAAATTGATTGTTTTGTATGACGATAACGAGATTTCGATCGAAGGCGACACCGACCTTGCTTTCCGGGAAGACGTCGGCGCCCGATTCGAAGCTTTGGGTTGGCACGTGTGGCATGCGGACGGAAACGACTTTCGTACCGTCGACGCCGTGTTGGCCAAAGCCAAAGTAACTCAGGATCGGCCGAACCTCATCGTATGCAAAACGACCATCGGCTTCGGTTCGCCCTTGGCGGGCGAAGAAGCTTGCCATGGCGCCCCGTTGGGAGAAGCCAATCTCGAACAGACCCGGAAAAACCTCGGATGGAACGAACCGGCGTTCGTCATTCCCGAAGCCGTCTATTCACATTACGCGGATCTCGCCAGTCGAGGAGTTCAAGCCGAGGGGGAATGGAACGACCTCTTCTCGCGTTATCAATCGTCATTTCCCGATCTGGCGGCCGAATATCGGCGATGGATGGATGGGGCGCTTCCCGATTTATCCCGGATTCCCGATCTTTGGAAGTTTGAAAAGCCCGAAGCCACCCGCAACACTTCCGAGGTGGTCCTCAACCGCTTGGCCGCGCAAATCCCCAATCTGATCGGCGGTTCCGCCGACCTCGCCCCGTCCAACAAATCGGTGATGAAAGGACGTCCCTATTATTCCGCTCTTGAACGGAACGGATCGAATATGCATTTCGGGGTTCGCGAACACGCGATGTCCGCGATCGCCAACGGTCTGCAGATTCACGGCGGACTCCGGGCGTATGCCGCCACCTTCTTCGTTTTCAGCGACTATATGAAAAACGGCATCCGCATGAGTGCAATCATGGGATTGCCCGTCACCTATATTCTGACCCATGATGGCATCGGGGTGGGTGAAGACGGTCCGACCCATCAGCCCGTGGAACACCTCACCGGTTTGCGGGCGATGCCCAATCTACGGGTATTCCGACCCGCGGACGGAAAAGAAACCGTAGCCGGTTGGCTGACGGCTTTGCAAGCCTCGGGGCCGACCTGTCTGGTTCTTTCTCGGCAAAACCTCCCGCAATACGCCGAAAGCGGTCTTTCGGCGATGCGCGGCGGATACATCCTTCAAAACAGCCGCAATCTCGTTCCCCAAGCGATTCTGATGGGAACCGGGTCGGAAGTGGCGATTTTGCTGGAAGCCCAAAAGAAACTTTGGGAGGATCAGATCGATGTCCGTGTGGTTTCGATGCCGTGTTTGGAACTCTTCGATGTCCAGGACCCCGCTTACCGCGAGTCGATCCTCCCCGCCGAAGTTCGGGCTCGGGTTTCCTTGGAAGCCGGTTCAACGCTCGGATGGCATAAATATGTCGGTTTGGACGGAAAGGCGATCGGCATCGACACGTTCGGATTGTCGGCTCCCTACGCCGCCCTTTATGAACATTTCGGCATCACCGCGGACCATGTCGTTGAAACCGTCAAAAACCTTCTGACCAAAAAATAAAAATAAGTCGGGTTCCCAGATGAAAGGGAATCCGACTTTTTCTTTCCGACGCGGGGCTCCTCAAATGTGTCCTTCTTTGGGAACGATGCAGATGAAACTGAACTTGGCCGTTCCCGCATTCCGGAATTGATGTTCCGTGCCGGCGGGAATGAAGGCGTAGGCTCCGGCTTCCACCGGGGTCAAGGTTTCGCCCAGTCGCAATTCGCCTTGGCCTTCGATCACATAGTTGATGTGCGGCCAGGGGTGTGAATGAAACGGAGTATATCCGTCGGGTCCGAGTTCGATCACCCGCATCACATGGTCCTGCCATCCCTGTTCGGGAGATACCAGCACTTTCATGACGGCATCTTTGGCCAAGGGGTTGGTAATGGGTTTTCCCGACAAATGACTGGTGGTTCCGATCATGGTGAATCCTCCTTATTTTTTAGCGTCCCGAAAGAGATTCAGGTCCGCAAATAGACATCGGTGTTGCCTCTGAGTGATTCCGTCCGAAAATACCGATTCTCCAACGGAATCCATACGGTGAGATGTTTCCACGTCCGTTTAAGATTCAAGCCGTTCCTGCGAAGGATGCGGAAGGCTTTTTGGGATGGAGAAACATCGAGAAAAATCGTCAGGTCATATAGGGAACGGAACTTCGGATGCAATGCATAAACCCCCTCCACCACCAACAGGCGCGTAGGAGTCAAAGCGATCGGCTCGGAAAGGGTCTGCGTCCCGCAATCAAACTTGCGAACCACCAGGGGCAGGAACTTTCGCAACGGGAGGACAACCTCCTCGACGAAACGTTCCTGATCGATGTTACCGCCGGATTCCGCCAGTCGTTCCGAAACCGCCCGTTCACGGGGAAGAAAATAATCATCCATGTGGATCGTTTCACATCCGTACACCGCGGAAAGCCAACGCGAAAGCGTGGTTTTTCCCGAGGCGCTCGGTCCGTCGATGGCTAGAATCGCCCGGGGATGGAGCGCCAAATACCCGTCGAGAAAAGCAAAAACCGGAAGGAAAGGAACGATTTCCCGCGGTACACGAAGGCGGAGTTCCGTTCCTTCGATGTTCACCCGGGTATTCTCATCACCGATCCCGACGGATAACCGATTCAACGTTCTCTCCGTCAATCCCTGTGAAGCTTGAGTGGGTTCCAACTGTAGGTCGGCAAACTTTTGGGAAATCGGGATGGTTTTCACGACGCGAAACCGCTTAACCTCTCCGGAGACGGAATCCGCGCCATCGTCCATCGTTGGAAAAACGTTCATGTGCGAGCCTCCCGTTCCCCTCTACGGTACCAAAGCGCGAGAATCGGGGGAATCAGAACCCATTGCATCAAGATCCCCGGTAACGCGTTCAGAACGGCACCCGCAATAAACGCAGAAAAGGGAAAAGCATTTCCCATCCAAGTGTAAAACACGAATGAAACCGCACCCCAAACCAGGCGTCCGAGGATCATCGTCAAAATCAAGGAAAGAAAGAAATACGGCCATTTTCGGGGAAAAAGACGGGTCAAAAGCCCGGCCGCGATCCCATACGCCGCCAATTCGAAAGCCATCGCGGATGCGGTGGGAAACAAAGGGGGCATTCCGATCAAGAAACTGCGGAACAACGGAGCAACTCCTCCCACGATTCCCCCCTCTTTCCAGCCGACGAGGAATCCGCAAAGTAACACCGGCAGATGCATCGGCAACAAGGTTTGCCCCAACTGGGGAATCGACCCCGTCAAAAACGGCAAAACAATCGCAAGCGCGAGTAATAACCCGGAGAGGGTGAGACGGCGAATGGGGGATGAGGTCATGAGAAGGCTCCTTGGCAGATCAAATCGCCGCAACAGCGGACTGATACCATTATACCGCATCCCGACGATTTTTTCCACTCCCGCGACTCTCCGTTTCATCGGTCAAGGTCGTGAACGCCAGAAGGAAAATCTTGAGTCTCTTTGGAAACGGTGATATAATGATATCATAGACCCTCCCATGGTGGGCCCCGAAAGGAGAAAACCGATGGAATCATCCCAACAAGGATCCGTCCCGATGCATTTTCACGAGGAAAAAGTCCACAAACTCCTCAGTACTGCCCGGGGCCAAATGGATGGAATTATGAAAATGTATGCGGAGAACCGCTACTGCGTCGACATCTCCAAACAGATTCTCGCCGTGATCGCCCTCTTGCGCAACGCCAACCTGTTGGTATTGAAGGATCACATGAACTCCTGTGTCACTGCAGCCATCCGCGAGAATCAAGGGGAAGAAAAAATCGCGGAACTCATCGACATCCTCGGAACCTACGTCAAATAATCACGACAATCCAAAAATCCCACGCCGTTTGAAGGGCGTGGGATTTTGTGTTTATGCTTTCAAACAACGCTACCGGAAGGAAGGTTTGAACCGACGAAGCCTCAAAGCGTTCAGAACGACGGAGACGGAGCTGAAACTCATCGCCGCCCCGGCCAGCATCGGGTCCAGCAACGGGCCTCCGAATAAATGCAGAATTCCCATGGCCACCGGGATTCCCAAAAGATTGTACGCAAACGCCCATACCAGGTTCTCTTTGACATTTCGAATCGTTTTTCGGCTCAATTCCAAAGCGGTCACGACATCGTTCAAATCGTTTTTCATCAAGACGATGTCGGCGGATTCCATGGCGATATCGGTTCCCGACCCGATGGCGATGCCAATGTCCGCCTGTGCCAAGGCCGGTGCGTCGTTGATGCCATCCCCGACCATCGCCACCGTTGTCCCATTTTCTTGGAGCCGACGAACTTCTTGCGCTTTGTCTTCGGGGAGGACCTCGGAGAGGACTTGATCGATTCCGACTTGCCGAGCGATCGCTTCCGCGACGCGGCGATTGTCTCCGGTGATCATGGCAACATGAAGTCCGAGGGCGTGCATGCGGCGGACGGCGGAGAGAGAGGTTTCTTTCAACGGATCCGCGACCGCGATCACCCCGTACCACCGTCCGTCAACGACAACATGCATCGGGGTTTTTCCCAAAGCGGCGTAGCGTTCCGCAATTTCGGTGGCTCGTTCGTCGAGCCATCCATGATCCCGCATCAGCCGATCGTTTCCCAAATGAACGGTTTTCCCATCCACAACAGCTTCGATACCCCGTCCGGGAAGAGCGACAAACCGTTCGGAAGAGATCCGCGGGATTCCGCGTTCTTCCGCGATTTGGAGAATGGCTTCCCCCAACGGGTGCTCCGAACCAGCTTCGGCGGAGGCGGCCCATTTCAATAGATCATTCTCTTCGGAGAACTCGGCATAAACGTCCGTCACCACCGGTTTTCCCGCGGTAAGAGTTCCCGTCTTGTCCAAAACAATCGTCCGCAACCGGTGGGCCGTTTCGAGAGCTTCGCCGTTTTTGAACAACACCCCGTATTCGGCTCCTTTTCCGGTGCCGACCATGATGGCGGTGGGAGTAGCTAATCCCAATGCGCACGGACAGGCAATGACGAGCACCGAAATAAAAATCGTCAGGGCAAATACCCAGTCTTTTGTAAACAAACCCCAGGCCAAACCGGAGAGGATGGCCAAACCGATGACAACGGGTACGAATACCCCGGAAATGATGTCTGCCAATCGGGAAATCGGTGCCTTCGATCCTTGGGCGTCTTCCACCATCTTGATGATGCGGGCCAACGCGGTGTCTTTTCCGACTTTCGTCGCTTCGATGACCATCGATCCGTTTCGATTGAGACTCGCGCCGATCACCGGATCGCCGGATTGTTTTTCCACCGGAATCGATTCACCGGTGATCATCGATTCGTCCACGGACGTCCATCCGGAAACGACCTTGCCGTCCACCGGGATCGTTTCTCCCGGCCGGACCACGATCCGGTCACCGGGAACCACTTCATCCAATGGAACTTCGGTTTCCGTCCCGTTACGGATCAACCTTGCGGTCTTCGGGGCCAATCTTGCCAATTTTTTAATGGCTTCCGAGGTTTTTCCTTTGGAAACGGCTTCCATCGTTTTTCCCAAAGTGACCAACGTCAAAATGACGGCGGCCGATTCGAAATAGAGTTCATGAGCAAAACCGTGTTCCCCCAATAAAATCATAACAATGGCGAACAAACCGTGTCCGACCGCCGCGGAAGTCCCGATGGCAATCAAGGAGTCCATATTGGGATGCCCCTTGAACAACAATCGGTAGCCGACCCGAAAAAACGGCCAGCCGAAAACAAGAACGGGAAGCGTCAAGGCGAGTTGCATCACGGCATAAATCAGGGGATGGAGTTCGGGGGTCAAAAACGAGGGGATCGGGGCCCCGAGCATCGCTCCCATCGATAAATACAGCAAGGGCAACGTAAAGGCGAGCGATAAGAAGAACCGCCGACGAAGACGACGGATTTGCCGGTCTTTTTCTTCTTGATGGGCATCTTCCGCCGATTCCGTCGCCCGATAACCCGCCGCCTTGACCGCTCGAGCGATATCGGCGCTGCGCAAAAGACTGGCATCGAATTCGACAGAAAGGGTCTCGGATGCCAAGTTCACATCGGCGCGAACGATGCCCTCCAGCCGCCGGGTCGATCGTTCGATGGCGGCGGCGCACGCCGCACAAGTCATCCCCTGAAGGTCAAAACTCTTTCGAATAATCTTCTCGTCCACTGCCCGATATCCTGCTTCCTCGACCGCTCGAATCACCGTTTCGGGGCGGAAAGCTTCGGAATCCGTAAGAACGGTGAGCCGTTCGGTGGCAAGGTTCACAACCGCGCTTTGAACGCCTTCGAGGTTTCCGACCGCGGTTTCGATCGCGCGGGCGCAAGAAGCGCAGGTCATCCCTTCGATTTTCCAAGTTTTCGGATCCATGGGTGTCACATCCTTTTCGCCACCCTCCCAGGGTGGGTATTACGATGTCTATTTTACTACCGTTGTTCCTGCTTGTCAATCGATCGATCCGGAAATAGGCATGTCAATTCTTGGGATGCGATGGCATTCGGATCGAAGACGTGGTAGAATAGAAACATCGGAAAGATCCTTCGACCCGATGCGGGCCAAGATCTCCATGGGGGTCGCGTATGGACTACCTAATTCAATTTCAAATCAACATTTTGGCTTTTGTGGTCATGGGAATCGTCTTGATGATCCTCCAGAAGCGTTCGGAAGTCACTCATTTTTCCAAAATTCTTTTGACGTGGATCATCGTCTTCGGGATGTTGGCCTTGGTGTTGGAACCTTTGACGTGGATCTTCGACGGCAAGCAATTTCCCGGCGCCTTTTTTCTGGAGTATTCCACCAATTTCCTGTTGTCCCTGATGGGACCGGTATTGGCGGGTTTGATGCTCTCCTATCTCGATTACAAACTGCTTCTCAGTCGAAAACGTCTAGTCGTCCGCCGGTTTCACATGGGTCCAGCCTTGATCATGTTGGCGGTTTTGATCGTCAATCTGTTCGTTCCATGGTACTTCCGGGTCGATCCGGTCACGAACGCCTATTCAGTAGGACCGATTTTTTGGTTCGGTTACGCCATCATCGGGGCCATCTATCTCTATATGATCGTTTTCTTGGTGAGACACCGGCAGGAGGCTCCTCGCCATCTCGGCAAAATCTTCCTGGCCTTGTCGATCTTTCCGATCCTCGGCCTGGTGGTTCAGATTTTGGAAGTCAGGCTGTTGTTTTCCTGGACGGCGGTTTCCGCCACGGTGCTCATCGCTTATGCCTTCTTGGAATCCACCTCCGGGGAACGAGACTATCTGACCAATCTGTACACCCGTCTCAGTTACGAAGCCTATGTCCGCCATCTCGTTGAGGGAAAAAAGCCGTTCGGGGTCTGTTTGATCGATTTGGACAAATTCAAAGCGATCAATGACCGTTTCGGCCATCAGACCGGCGATCGAATCTTGGTGGAATTCGGGAAAATCTTGACCCGGGCGTTTCACCCGAGCCGGCTCGTCGCCCGGCTGGCGGGTGACGAGTTCATGATCGTCATCGAGGAAGATTGGCCGGATCTATCCAAACAAACCGCCGAAGTCCGGCGGCTTTGCGGGGAAAGCAACTTGGCGGAAATCAGGGACTTGGCCTTCTCTTCGGGATACCAACGTTTCGACCCTTCGATGACATTGGACGATCTCTATCTTCGGGTCGACCAGAAGATGTACGCGGAAAAAACCCCGGAATCGGCGAAAAAAGAATAAAAAAAGATTGCCCGGCTTTCGGGCAATCTCAGGAAACGACCACGCTTCGGCGTGGTTTTTTGTTTCAGTCGAGTTCGAGGGACGGGGCGGAATACGTGCGGGCATGAAGCTTGCCGTCCAGGGCAAACCGGCCTTGGCTTCCGTGAAGATCATATGAAATGATCAAGTCGGTGGCGTTTTTCTCTTCTTCGCCCTGTTCCTTGATGAACCATTGCAGGAACTCCATCGTCCGGTAATCGTTGGTTTTCAGAGCTTCCGCGTAGATCGCATGAATGGAAGCGGTCACGAATTCTTCGTGCTTCAAGGCTTCCGTGAGCGGTTCGCGGAGATCTTTGAACGGGATTTCGGGTTTGGCGATGGCGGCGAGAGAAACGTCGAAGTTGTTGTTTTGGAGATATTTCACGAACAAGAGGGCGTGGTCCATTTCTTCGCGGGCTTGGACGTTGAACCAGTTGGCGAAACCGTTGTATCCTTTGGAGATGTAGTAATTGGCCATGTCGAAATACAGGTAGGCGGAAAACATTTCTTTGTTAATCTGCTCGTTCAAGAGCTTCGAGACATTGCTGGGTAACATGGGGAATCCTCCTTTGAATGGGTGTTTCTTCGATTCCACTATATCATTTTTTTGTCACTTCACCAAGCAGTTTGCTTGAAAGAAAACCCATTTCGGGGAGGAGTCCCTCCGGAATGGCGGCAATCCCGGGAAAATGATCATGGCGGTGGCGCGAAACCCCGGAAGGATGATATAATGATTGCGAACGATCGTCAATCGAAAACCGGGAGACCGCGTGCCTCGGCACGCTGTGGATATCATGAACAAAACCGCCCATTTGGCCGGAGTGGCCTTCTCGCTGATCTTCGGCTTCACCTTTCTCTTTTCCAAAACGGCATTGGCTTTTCTCAGCCCAATCGGGTTGATCAGCTATCGATTTTTGCTCGCATTCGGCGTTTTTGAGATTTTGCGGTTGGCAGGAGTCATCAAGGTCCGTTTTTGGAAAGGCCAATGGAAAATCTGGCTTCCCGTGGCTTTGTGCGAACCTGTTCTTTATTTCCTCTTTGAAACCTATGGGCTGCAGTGGACTACGAGCGGCGAAGCGGGGATGATGATCGCTTTGATCCCCATCTTCGTCACCGTGCTGAGCGCCTTTCTGTTGCGGGAAAAACCGACCCGTTTGCAGGTTCTCTTCATCCTTCTGAGCGTGGTTGGAATCCTCTTGATTCAACTGGCCAAGCCCGCGGAAGGAACCGGTTCGATTTGGGGTTTTCTCCTTTTGATGGGAGCGGTGTTGACCGCCGCCTTCTTCAACATCTTCTCCCGGAAAGCCTCCCGGTCGATGACGCCGACGGAGATCACCTATTTCATGATGCTTTCGGCGGCCGTTTCATTCAACGTCCTATACGTGGCCCGACTGGCGATCCAAGGTCGGATGGAAGACTATTTCGGCCTCTTCTCGCATGGGGAAATTTGGGTTCCGATCCTCTATCTCGGAATCGTCGCCTCAATCGGCGGTTATTTTCTGGTCAATCTGGCCTTGAGCCGGCTTCCCGCTCACGTTTCCTCGATCTATTCGAACCTTTCCACGATCGTCGCGGTGGTCGCCGGCGCGGCTTTGTTGCAAGAAACGTTGGCCTGGTTCCATTTTGTGGGCGGAATGATGATCATCGTCGGCGTCTACGGTACCATCCGATTCGCCCAAAAACCGGGTTCTCAACCCATCCCCGATCCTCACATTCGTTGATTCACCAAGCTTTCCCTTCAGGAGGCCTTTATGTCCGATTCCAAATCGTTCTCTGATTTCCGCATCCGTTTCGCCCAACGGGGCGACGTGCCTCTTCTTCTGCACTTCATCCGTTCGTTGGCGGAATACGAGCAGATGTCCGACCGCGTCGTCGCCACCGAACCGACTTTGGAGAAGACGCTCTTTGACGACCGTCAAGCCGAGGTTTTGATCGGCGAAGAGGGGGGCTTTCCCGTCGGTTTCGCTCTGTTTTATCCGACTTATTCCACCTTTTTGGGATCGGCCAATCTGTTTTTGGAAGATTTATTCATCGAACCCGCTTTCCGCCACCGCGGATATGGAAAAGCGATGTTGGCGGAACTGGCCGCCATCGCTCTCCAAAGAGGGTGTCGCCGGATCGATTGGTGGTGTTTGGAATGGAACGCTCCGTCGATCGCCTTCTATCGAAAGATCGGCGCTTTACCGGTTGACGAGTGGCGGATCTTCCGATTGGAAGGCGAAGCCATCCGCAATTTGGCCGAAAAACCATAGAAAAATGGCGTATGAATCCCTAGATTCGGACGCCATTTCTTTGAAAGAATCGGTTCAGAATTTGATTTTGACGCCTTGCCGTTCGGCTTCTTCGGAGACTTCGAAGAATTTGGCGGCTTCGAATTTGAACATCCGGGCAACGATGTTCGAAGGGAAAAGTTCGATCTTGTTGTTGAAGGCCAGGACTGTGTCGTTGTAGAACTGACGGTTGAAGGAAATCTTGTCCTCGGTGTCTTTCAACTGGGCCATCAATTCCTTGAAGTTATCGTTGGCTTTCAGTTCGGGATATTGTTCCTGAACCATCAAAAGCCGCGACAATGTTCCGGAAAGGCCTTTTTCGGCTTCGGCCATCTGGCCGACATCGCCGGACTTTTGCGCCTGGGCATAAAGTCCGCGTGCCCGGGCGAATTCGGAGAAAATGCCTTCCTCGTGCGCCGCATACCCTTTGACGGTCTCGACGAGGTTGGGAATCAGATCAAAGCGCCGTTTCAGTTGGACGTCGATCTGGCTCCAGCCGTTGCGGACTTTGTTCCGCATGACGACGAGTTGATTGTAAACACTGATGACGAAGAAGACGATGATAACGACCGCGAGGATCGCCACGATGATGCCGATGGTTCCACCCAAACTTGCTAAAAACATACGTTGATTCTCCTCTCTTCTTTCTGTTTTTCTCTATTAGCGGCTTCTGCCGCCACCGCCGCCGCCACCGAACGAGCTGCCTCCGCCAAAGCCCCCGCCCCGTCCGAAGCCGCCGGCTTTGGATTGGTTGTGGGCGACGATAGTTTGCCGCACGTTGGATCTGGCCACGGAAATAGACCGTTGGAAACGTCCGAACATGAAACCGTAATAGAAACCGGTATGTCGATATCCCGAAGTCATGAAGGTGCCTTCGGAGTCTTCGAGAGCCGTCTGCGGGAGACGAACTTTCAGTTGTTCCATGACTTTATCCGCACATTTGAGCGAGGTTGCATAAACCAGATAGTGTTCCCAGACGATGACGCCGGGAATCGGATAATCCTTCATGTTGCCAAAATTCTCGAGGAAGTTCTTGAAGGCCTTCCATTTGACATACTCCTCGTTGCCCGCCACCGTCCGACGCTGGATCGTCGAAACGTAAATCACATAGGTGATCGCGATCAACGCGGAAAGGATGATCGAAAGGGTGTTGTTGATGGCGAGGATCCCGGCAGTCAATAAACCGATGATGGCCATCCCCGCCGGAATCACCGCAAAAACGAAAGCCTTCCGGCGCGAGGGATCGGCATTGCTCTCGAATCCCCCGCGAAGTTCACCCAAGTGCTTGGCGACACGAACGAACTCCCGGGCTTTTTCTTCGAATTTCTCGGCGTAGGTATAGCCTTTCTTCCCGTACTTTTCGATCTGCTCGGTGGTGACGGTGTTTCCCCCGCCAATCATGTCGAAGAACCAGGTCAGCACCAATTTCTCGTGATCCTTCAACGCTCTCGTGTCGGCGTCCGGAATCCGGCGAAGGGTGAAATCGGCGTTCTTTGAAGTCAGATCCTGACCTTCGTAATCGATCGCCACAAACTTGCGGCGAATCAGATCCAGCAGGGTCGCGGTCAGATCCTCATCATTGATTTTTTTCATATAAAATAGATAACTCATTTCCGCCGGAGTGGCATCGGAAGGCAGATCGCGGTAGTAGTCTCCTTGGAAAGCGGGAGTATACTCCTTGTCAAGACGACGGTAGACGGAATAGGTGATTCCCGCCATTACGATCAAGACAGCGATCGAACCGTAAAAAACGATTTGGGCGACGGTGATCCGCAGATTTGTCTGGTCCGCCAATCTTTGTTCATATTCCACCAAAGCGGACCGGTTCATATCGGGATGGATCACGGTGTTGATGGCGTCGACCCCGGGAAACAAGTCAGTAGGTGCCAAGATGCGGAATTCGATGTACTCGCCTTTGGCGATGTTGCTCATTTTCAGATTGATTTGGTTGTTCCCGACCATCTCGACCGTTCCTTGCGATAATCCGTGGCCCCAGGCGAGGATGTCGGAATCGGGATGGGCATTGGCGGGAAGATGAATCGTGACTTCGGAATTCTTGACTTTGCCCTCGACATATTCGAACAAGCGCCAATTCAGTTCGGATATATCGGAGTACTCCGTCACCGCACCGATGATTTTGTAAGTATATTCGAAGCGAACCAACCCCGAAAGTCCGCCCGCATCCGAGACGTCCGTGAAGATGGATTCGCAGGTGGTACTATAGGGATCGCAGGTGATCAGATACCCCAATTCATCGCGGTCATTTTCCCAAGAATAACCGACCCGGACTTGACCGGTCCGATCCACGGAGTCTTTGAACACTTTTACCGATACCGCGGTTTCATCGAAAGAAGCGCGGTTCGCCGAACTCGCATAGAGTGGGTAATCATCGCCGTATTTCTTATATTCGATATCCCGGAACCGAACATTCATATCGGAAAGATAATTGATGTCCCAAGTTTCCACCACGGTCATATCTCCGTTGGAATCGATGACGATATCCGCATCGAAGCGATCAATCGTTACCGAAGAACTCACCAAGTCGGTTCCGCAGGACTCCAAAGACCCGCCCAGATAAAAAAAGGCATATAAGATGAAAAAGACGGCACCGATGACTACGCGAGGATTTTTCATGGGATGTTTCTCGAAAGATCGAGACTCCTTCCGGGTCTTGACATTCTCTGTTGGGACGATGAAACCAATCAAATAAATTATAGCACCGGTCTGAAAATAGGAAAGGTCTTTTTTTTCATTTTTTGAAGATAATTCATTTCCCTTCCTTTGGAACGGTCTTTCTGATCGGGATATGATATAATTACGGGTATAAAAATCCCTTTTCTTGAGGTGTATACGATGGACATTGCCAAGATCGTCGAAACTCAGCGTCGCTTCTTCCAGACCGGCGTTACCCGCGATATCAACTTTCGGATCCATGCTTTGAAAAAACTCCAAAGCGTGATTCGGGTCCGGGAAGCGGACATCGCCGTCGCCCTCCGAGGCGATTTGGGAAAAGCACCGTTCGAAAGCTATCTGACGGAAACCGCCATCGTTTTGGCGGAAGTGTCTCTCTTTATAAAAAAACTCCGGCTTTGGGCCAAGCCTCGCCGCGTCAAAACGCCGTTGATTCTGTTCTCCGCCCGCAGCCGGATCCTTCCCGAACCATTCGGGGTAACCCTCATCATGTCCCCGTGGAACTATCCTTTCCAGTTGGCGATCAATCCCCTGATCGGGGCGATCGCCGCCGGCAACACCGCCATCATCAAACCGGCTTCCTATGCCCCGGCCACCTCCCGATTGATCGCGGATCTGGTGGGGGAATGCCTCGATCCCGCCCATGTGACGACCGTCTTGGGAGGACGTGAAGAAAATGCGGCTTTGCTGGACCAACGTTTCGATTACATTTTTTTTACCGGAAGCACGAACGTCGGTAAGGTGGTATTGGAAAAGGCCGCCCCGCACTTGACTCCGGTCTGTCTCGAATTGGGTGGAAAAAGCCCCTGTCTGATCGATCGGGGCGTTGACCTCCGTCTCGCCGCCAAACGCATCGCTTTCGGAAAGATGATCAATGCCGGTCAAAGTTGCGTCGCTCCGGACTATCTCCTGATTTCGCGGGAGGACCGCGATTCCTTCGTTGAGGCTTATCGTGCCGCCATCGAGGGATTCTTCGGAAATGAACCGCTCAAGAATCCCGATTTTCCGCATATCATCGCCCCGAAGCACGTGGAACGTCTGAAAGGCTTGTTAACGGGAGAACAATGTGTCCTGGGCGGAAATTCGCTGGATGCCAAAATCGCCCCGACGTTGGTGATCGATGTGAAACCCGATTCGCCGCTCATGCAGGAAGAAATCTTCGGACCGATCCTGCCGATTCTGACTTATGATGACTTGGAAGAAGCCCTGGCGGTCATCCGCAGTCAGGAAAAGCCTTTGGCCTTCTACTTATTCACCAAAAACCCGGTTCTCCGCGAACGGCTTTTGCGGGAGGTCCCCTTCGGTGGCGCGACGGTCAACGATACGATGATGCATTTCGCTTCTTCCGAACTGGGATTCGGTGGCGTCGGACATAGCGGAATGGGTCGTTATCACGGAAAACAGAGTTTCCTTACCTTCTCCAACCCCAAGGGAGTTGTCGATCGTTCCACTTGGATCGATCTTCCCTTCCGTTATCATCCGTATTCCGAAGCCAAGCGGAGAATCATCAAAAAGATCATCCATTGACCGACCTTCGGTTCGCCTCATATCCTGAAATTCAAAGGAGCCTGCCATGCTTGACACCATTCTCTTTGACTTAGACGGCACCCTGTTGCCTCTGGACGAACCCACTTTCCTGCGAGTTTATTTCGGCGGATTAATCCGCCGTTTTGCCCCCAAAGGACTACATCCGGACGATTTGATCCGGGCGATCGGTGCGGGAATCGACCGCGTCCGGGAAAACATCGGACCGGAAACCAACGAAAAAGTCTTCTGGAAAGCATTTATGTCCGTCCTTCCGCAGGCGGAAGCGTGGATGGACGAGTTCTATCGGTATTACGAAGAAGATTTCGATCAAGTCCGGATTTCTTCGCAAGTCCAGCCTTTGGCTGCCACCATCATCGGCGCCCTTCACCGCAAGGGGTATCGGACGGTTCTGGCAACCAATCCCCTTTTTCCCCGAATCGCAACGGAAAAGCGCATCCGTTGGGCGGGGCTGAGTCCGAGTGATTTTGAACTCATCACCACAATGGAGAACTCGACGGCGGCGAAACCTTCGCAGGAATACTATTTAGAAGTGCTGAGAAAGTGCGGAAGTCGACCGGAAAATTGCATGATGGTCGGCAATGATGTCTGGGAAGACGGTGCAGCGGAATCTTTGGGTATTCCTTTCTATTTAGTCACAGACTGCATCATCAACGACCACCACCGTCCATGGGAATCTCTCCGATACGGAACCTTCATCGAGTTGGCACGTTACCTCGATTCGCTCCCTCCCGTCGGAGCGGAAAAAAGGCACGTCATAAAATGAGAAAAATCGCCCATATGACCCGACACAACGGGTTTATACGCATGGTAAAAAGCCTTCTACGCCTATTCAAGAAAAAGCATGAAATTCGAGGATATTCGGGCCCTCTGCCGGATCCGGCCCTTTACATCGCCAATCACGACGGGGCGGGAGGACCGTTAACCCTGAACATCTACTTTCCCAAAATTCTCGTTCCTTGGGGCGCCCACCAGATGAATGGGAGATATCGTGACCGTTGGAATTACCTCTATCATGTCTTCTATCGCCAAAAGCTCAGGTACTCAAAGGCTCGCGCGTTTCTGTTGTCCACCTTGTTCGCATTGGTCTCCAAAATCCTTTACGATGGGGTGAGATTGATCCCCTCTTATCCCGATGCGAGGGTTCGCCACACCATCGCCGAAAGCATGGAACATCTGCGAAACGGCAATTCGCTGCTCATTTTTCCCGAGGATAGTTCCGGAGGTTACCATGAAACGGTCGAAACATTCCACTCAGGATTTGTCTATTTGGCCCAAGAATACCGGAAACGGAACGGGTGCGATCTTCCGATCGTTCCTCTGTTTTTCGATCGAAAGTCTCGGCGAATCGTGGTTGGCGAACCTCGCCGACTCGGCGAATTCGGGGACGTTTCCGATCGCCGCATCCTGGCGGAACGATTCCGTCTGATTTTGAATGACCTCCGGGATTTCCATCCCTCCATCAACTGAAATTTCCCGGTTGTCTTATTGGATTCCTTCCGACCATCGTGATTCTCCTTCGGGAAACGCGATGGTCTTTCCGTTCTAAAAAACCCGATTTTTTTGAGGGATGGTCTTTGACCATCGGGAAACCGGTCGAAAAAGGGTGCTTCCGATTTGAAAGCGCTTGTATTTTCGGGACAACTGTGGTATATTTTTAGGAGGCAAGTCCTTGTTTTTTTTTGCCGAATTGCATCCGGCCCAACAAATGGACAACCATATGGAGGATAAGACAAAAATGATCATTGGCATCCCAAAAGAAATCATGCATGGTGAAAATCGCGTTTCCGCCACCCCTGAAACCGTCAAAAAAATGTTGAGCGATGGCCATCGGGTGTTGGTGGAAAAGAATGCCGGCGAGGGCTCGTTCTATCATGACGACCAATACATCCAAGCCGGAGCGGAAATGGTTGCGGATCCCCGCACCATCTATGAAAAAGCACAAGTCATTCTCAAAGTCAAAGAACCTCAATTCAATGAAACCTACCACATCCACGAAGTGGATATGATGCATCGGGGTCAAACCCTGATTACTTTCATTCACCCGGCTTCTCCGGTCAATCACAAAATGGTCAAACATTTGACCGAAATGGGCATCACCGGTCTCACCTTGGATGGGATTCCCCGGATCAGCCGGGCTCAATCCATGGACGCACTGTCCTCGATGAGTACTTGTGCCGGTTACAAAGGCGTCATCATGGCCGCGGACTGCATCGCCAAATTCCTGCCGATGATCGGTTCGGCGGTCGGGATGATTCGCCCCGCCACCGTCTTTGTATTGGGAACGGGCGTGGCCGGCCTTCGCGCCATCGCCACCGCGAAGAGCCTCGGTGCGGTCGTCTATTCCGCCGATATCCGGCCCGAAGCCAACGAACAAGCCCAGTCTTTGGGAGCCAAAACGATCGATTTGGGAATTCCCAAGGAGATCGCCGTCAGTGAAGATGGCAAACACGCCAACAAACTTCCGGATTCTTGGTTGAAAGTCGAACGTGAAAAAATTCTCGATATGGTCAAACAGGCAGATATCATCTTCCTTTCCGCTCTTTTGCTGGGGAAAAGAGCTCCCATCCTGATCGATGAGGAGATGGTGAAAGCCATGAAACCGGGTTCTTGCATCGTCGATATTTCCATCGACCAAGGCGGGAACTGTGCCCTCACCGTTCCGGGAGAACGAGCAGTAAAATATAACGTAATCATCGAAGGATGCAAGAACATCCCGGGAATGTTGCCTACCAGTTCGACCTGGATGTTCTCCAACAACATCTACAATCTGCTCAAATACTTGGTCAAGAACGACGCCATCCAACTGGATCTTCAGGACGAAATCACTCAATCCATCCTTGTTTGCCATGACGGGAAACTGGTTCACCAGGGAACACTCGAAGCCATGGCCCAACAGGCATAGGCTCGAATTATGACTTGGTTGCATGGTATCTTATTGATCGTATTTGCGGTTTCCACCGTGGCGGGTTACTTGTTGATCCGCAACGTCCCTTCGTTATTGCACACGCCTCTGATGTCCGGAATGAACGCTTTGTCAGGCATCACGTTGATCGGTGCGCTGGTGGCTTTGGCCGTCACTTTTCGGAATCAAGCCATTCTCTCCGCCCTTTTCGCCGCGGTGGCCGTGATCGTCGCCACGGTCAATGTCATCGGCGGTTTCGGCGTCACCCATCGCATGTTAATGATGTTCCGCAAGAAGGAGGATCGCCATGAATGACTTTCTTGCGTTGACCATCTCCGCAAACGCCTATTACATCCTCTCGGCGGGACTCGCCCTCATCGTGTTGTTCGGAATCTTCCTGATGAGCAAAGTCGAAACCGCTAAAACCGGTAACGCCTTGAGCGGATTTGCCGTCCTCCTCGGAGTCCTCCTCAGTATGGTTCGTTACGACCTCCTGCCGATATGGACGATTTACCTGTGTTTGTTCATCGGCACGGGAATCGGGGCTTGGCTGGCTGTGAAAGTCCAGATGATCCAAATGCCCCAAATGATCGCCCTGCTCAACGGCCTGGGCGGCTTGGCTTCCATGATTGTCGGAGGTTTCGCGATGGTGGGAGTCGGAAGCGACCTGACGGTTTTCAGTCAGATCACGGCCATGATCGCCGTTTTCATCGGCGGATGGACTTTTATCGGAAGTATGATCGCCGCGGGCAAACTGCACCGGGTGATCAATCAGAAACCGATCGTTCTTCAGGGCCATCGGATGCTTCTCAACCTCGCTCTCGCCTTGACGGTCATCGTCGTCGTCTTCGCAATCTTCCGTCTGCTCACTCTCCCGTTGACTTTGACACTCCTCATTCTTCTCAGTTTCCTGTTCGGGCTGTTGTTCACGATCCGTATCGGCGGGGCGGACATGCCGATCGCCATTTCGCTTCTGAACAGCCTGTCCGGGGTCGCCGGAGCCATCTCCGGGTTGGCCATCGGCGACGTCCTGCTCGTGGCCATCGGAGGGATCGTCGGGGCCTCCGGCTTACTCTTGACCCAGATCATGTGTCGGGCGATGAACCGCAGCCTGTGGGATATTCTGTTGGGAAAAACGACACAAAAAGCTGTTTCTTCCGAAAAACCCGCCGAAACGAAAACACCGATCGCGACCGATGAACCCGTCCTTCCCCAAAAAGATTTCCGCGACATCGTCAACGGGGCCAAAGAGATCATCATCGTTCCCGGTTACGGCATGGCCGTCGCTCAGGCCCAGCATCTTTTGAAACAAGTGGCCGATTGTTTGAAGAAAAAAGGCGCCCGGGTCCGGTATGCCATTCATCCCGTGGCCGGTCGAATGCCGGGACATATGAATGTCCTTTTGGCGGAAGCCAATGTCGACTACGACGAGTTATTCGAAATGGATGATCTCAATGATCAGTTCCGTTCGGCGGATCTGACCATCGTCGTCGGGGCCAACGATGTCTTAAACCCTGCCGCCCGCGCAGCGGAAGGAACGCCGATTTACGGAATGCCGATCCTTAATGTCGACCAGTGTGAAAACATCTTCATTTTCAACTACGACCTGAAACCCGGATATGCCGGCGTTAACAATCCTCTTTACGAAAAGAAAAACGGGGTTCACTTGTTCCTTGGCAACGCCAAGGAAACCCTGCAAACCTTCCTTTCGGACATTCAAACCGACCACTAAGAAATAAACCGAAATCGAACTCCGATTTCGGTTCTTTTTTTACCAATCGACGGGGCCAAATTCCCCGTTGGACCCCTTGGCAAGAGTCGCGATTTCCCCTATAATGAAAGTATAGAGTTCGGTAGGAGGATGTTTTATGTTCCGTCAGGAAAACCGGCGTTTTTGGATTTGGGTCTCTTTCGGTCTTTATTTGGTCATGATCATTGTCAACGCACTCGCCAATATCATTCCCATCAACGGAATCACCACCGGGGCGTTGTCGGATTCCTATTTCAATCTCTTCGCTCCGACGGGATTGACTTTTACCGTTTGGGGAGTCATCTACCTCTTGTTGGGCGTCTATGTCCTCCGGCAAATCCAAAGCCTTCGGATCAAAGAAGGGGAAAGGCCTTCCCCCATATGGATTCGAGTGAACGGGCTTTTGGCCTTGTCTTCGCTTTTCAACGCGCTGTGGATCCTGGCGTGGCATTACCGGGCGATCCTCGTTTCGGTTCTGTTGATGCTTCTGATTTTGGGATGCCTGATCCTTCTTTCCTTCGGTTTGGCCAAGACCGATCCGTTGACGAAAGTCACCTTTGGCATCTATTTTGGCTGGATCACCGTGGCGACCATCGCCAACATTACCACCTACTTGGTGAGCTTGGGAGTCCCTGACAACACGGTAGGCGCCACGATTCAAACGATGATCATCCTCCTCGTCGGGATCGCCATCGGGGTGGCGACTCTCCTGATTCAAAAGAATCTCGGGTATGGTGTAGTCTTCGTTTGGGCCTATTTGGGAATCTATCTCAAACATGTCGATCCTCTTCAATTCGACCGAGGATATCCAGCTGTCTACAACACCGCTCTTTTCGGAATGATCCTGCTGCTTCTCGTAACGGGATTCATCGTCGGAAAACCGATTGTTTCTCGCTGGATCGCCGCAAAAAAAACCAAAGAATCGCTTTAGGGCTTCTTTCCATCGTTACGGCTTCGCTTTCGGGCGAAGCCTTTTTTCACCAAATAAAAAACCCTTGTCGTTCAAGGGTTGGGTAGAAGACTTCGCTGTATTATCGAACGCCGCGAATGCGAAGCAGTTTTCGGTTCAAGGCTTCCGTCGACACGGTCTGGGAGAGGGCAAAAACCAACAGAACCCACGGCAGGAGACCGAATTCGATGCGGGCAAACACCTGACCCGCGAGCGGTTGAAGGACAAGGACCCCAAAATAAGCGCCGGCCATCTGATATCCGACGATGTCCGGAGCGTAGGTTTCCCCGAAGCGGTCGGCGGTCGCATGGATGAAACTGGGGAACACCGGGGCGGCTCCCAGCCCGATCAGCATCAATCCGGCAAAGGTCGTCGTGGTTCCGAAAGGCAGTGCGAGAAATAGAATTCCGACGGTCACCACGGCCATTCCGATGCGGATCATGGTTTTATCAGACAGACGCATCGCCGCAAAACCGGAAGCGATGCGTCCGACCATGATGCCTCCGTAATAGAAGGAGATCCATTGGGCGGCCACGGCGGGATCGATGGCGCGGGTCACCACCAGATAACTGGCTCCCCAGGTCCCGAGCGTGTTTTCCACCGCGCAGTACAGGGCGATGCCGATCATCGCCAAAGTCACACCGGGAATCCGAATGGGAGTGATTTTCTTTTCTTCATGTTTTCCATCGCCGACGGAACCCGATGAAGGTTTTTCCGTCTCTTTTTGGGCCCGAAGTCGGGCAACTTTCCGCCAAAGAGGAAGAGAGGCAATCAAAATCAGGCACAGGAAGGATTGGACGATTCCGATGGTCCGGTATCCGCCCCTCCACCCGGACGCGGACGCCAAAAAGGCGGACATCACCAAGGGTCCGATCGTCACGCCCACACCCCAAAAACTGTGAAGCCAGCTCATGAACTGCGGTTTGTAATGTCGGGCGACATAATCGTTGAGACCGGCGTCGACCGCTCCGGCTCCGATTCCTAAAGGAATCGAAAAAGCAATCGTCATCGCGATGGAAGTGGAAAACGAGATGCCGAGCAAAGCCACGGCGGTCAAACCGACCGACACCGCGGTCACTTTTCCGGTTCCGTACCGACGGATCACCTTGCCAGCGAAAAAACTGGTCCATACGGTTCCGACCGCCACAATCACGGTCACCACCGAAGCGAAGCCGACATCGAGGCCGAACTCCTGATGAACGACGGGCCAGGAAACGCCGAACAAGGCGTCGGGAAGTCCTAAGGAAATAAAGGCAAGGTAAATGATGACAAGCAAAAGAATCATGGCGTTCCTCCGAAACAGGCGGTGTGGGGCTTCGATTCGCGTTTATCCTCGGGGTTCCGCCAACATCCGATGGATGATTTCTCCGGCGATGACGAACCGGGTGGGTAGCGTGACTTCTTCCATCACGAATTGATAAATGAGGTAACCTTCATAGATTTGGATGTTTCTCCCCAAATCGCTGGGCAACGTGGGTACGTTGCGGGGATCAAAATGCAACATGGTCGGTTCATTGTCTACGATGCCTTCATAAAGATACCCCGACCTTGACAAGCTCAGGGTTCCGGTGCCGACTTCCACGAGACGATCGCCGCGAAAACTTTCCAAACGAACGGGGGAAGTGAGGCGGAATTCGGGATCGGCTTCGATTTTCTCTCGCATCACCCGCTCCTGTTGTCGGTACATCTCGTCGATCCGTTGCCCTCCGAGTTTTCCGAGGGCGTCGGGTTCCAGCCGATTTCCGCATTGCGGGCAACAGAGCCGGGGTCTCTCCGCGGTCATCGATTCGTTTCCGCAGCGCGGGCAGCGATAGAGCACGCTTTCCAGATTCGACAGATCTTTCCATCGGTACGCTCCGGGATGCTGCTCACGATATTCGAAAACATTGAATTCCATTTTTTCGACGATCGTTTCGTAGACCGCTCTTTCGTTCATCTCCGAAAGCGTCTCCGAGGACAGGATCTGTTCGACAGCGGTTTCGACTCTTCCGCGAAAAGACCGTTTCGTCCACGGTGGGTTGACCAGATAAGCTCCACGATGTTTGACCAAATAGACGTTCACTTTGGCTTTTTTGATCAATTTGGCAATCGCGAAGGGGATCGGCTGGGTCACCCCGATCGGAGATATCTGTCCTTCGGGGAAAATCGAAACGATGCCGTTCTGACGGAGGATGCGAAAAACGTTCAAGGTCGAAACAGGATCGGCTTGGAAAAGGCATTTGGGAAAAGCGCGGACCAGCCGCAAAAAGAAACCCAGGACGGGGTCGTAAAACATTTTCCCGGCGGCCATGTAACTAATCCGGTGCGGATACAAGGCGGCTGCGGTATAGATGAAATCAAAAAAGGAAGTATGATTCGACAAAACGATGGCCGGACCGTGAACACGGGCGAATCGATGGATCCTTTGACCTTTTAGAAATGCGAATATTTTCACCAAGAAACCCAACGTGACGTTGAGAAACCAATTGGTCCGTTTCATGATTTACAATCCGGCGATGATTTCTTCGGAACGGGAGGCGGGATTGCGGATCGCTTCGGCAATTTCGGCTTGTTTCCGACTGTCGATCCGATAATGACGGGAAATGAAGATCCCGATTCCCATAAAAATCAAGGGGACCACCGCCATGATGATGCGAATCGCCAGCATCGCGCTGTCGGGCTGACTGAGAATGTCCGGTTGGGTCAAATCCTGGGACTGAAAACCGGCCAAACCGATGATGAACATCACGGCGGCCAACCCTAGGGCTTGAGCCATTTTGTTGATGAAATTGGTGAATCCGCTCATCTGTCCGTCCAGCCGGTCTTTGAACAACAGTTGCCCGGCATCGACGACATCTCCGTACATCGTGTGGGGAACGAGTCCGGGACCGCTGATTCCGAATCCCATGACCACCGCCAACCCATAAATGAAGACCGGGTTGATGTTGGGCGGGATGACCAGCAGCAACAAGGCCGAGGCAATCCAGATGATCGCCCCGAACCGGTAAGCGAAGGTTTTCCCTTTGTTTTGGATCATTTTCAAGTAAACCGGGAGGGCGAAAATTTGAGTGACGAACATCAGTGCTGCAGCGATGTCGGCCACCATCAATTCTTGACCGGCCGCGGTGGCATCTTTGGTCACATAGAAGTCGACGTAGAAAAAGAACAGACCGCTCATCACCGCCATCGACAATTGCAAAACCAAAAACATCCCCAGATACTGACGGAACGGCCGAAGTTTCAACGGCTTGGCCATTTCTTTGATGGAAAGCTGCGTCGAGACGGTCGGGGTGGTGATTTCTTCTTTGGCGAACAGCCCGGTCATCAAAACGCTCAGTCCAAACAACACCCCGAAGGTGAGGCTCATCACTTGATAACCGATCCGGGCGTCGGCGAACTGCTCGACCATGATTCCGGGGACCGCGACGCAAAGGATGGAAGCAAAAATGCTAAAACCCAAGCGATAGGAATTATAGGAAGCCCGCTCCTGGAAATTGCTGGAAATTTCGCTGGACAAGGAGTAATACGGAATCATGATACTGGTTTGAATTGTTGTGAACACCAAATACGACATCAGGACGGCAATGACGTTCGTCCACTCGTTGGGGAAATTGAACGGAAAAAACAGAAGGTACATTCCCACTACTACCAGAGGGGCGGATATGAGCAAGTAGATCCGGCGTTTTCCCAGTTTGGAATGGGTGTGATCGGAAATGTAGCCCATAATCGGGTCGGTGACGGCATCCCAAACACGAGCCACCAAAAAAATGAAACTGATCCAAAAAGGACTGACTCCGACGGTCAATGCCAAAAATTCCGGATAAAGAAAATTGACGATGTTGAAAGACCCGCCGCCAAAGAAATCGGCGGAAGCGAAAGCCAGTTTCCTGCGTAAGCTATGTTGAGCCATATGGAAGTCCTCGTTTCTGAACGGCATGAATCCCTTCTATCATACCACATCGGAAAAATCTGTCAATTCCACTTCGGGGTTAACGGCCTACGCGCCCGAAAAAAAGCGTTCGAATCGAAGAGTGGAACGATTCGGAGAAGAAAAAAGATTCTTCAAATGAAGAACCTTTTTTGAAATTATAACCGCGGAGTCTTCGGTCATCGAAAGACTCAGTCTTCGTCTTTGGCGTTGGCGAGGATTTGGGTGACCCGTTGGCTGCGGGTATCCGATCCGTAAACATACATCTGACGGACCGCTGCTTGCGGATAGGGATCGAAAACCGGAAGATCATATCCGTAATCTGTTACCATCGTTTGAAAATATTCCGTATAACACGGTGCGTACCCAATGTAATCATAGTTAGGAAGGGCATGATCGGCTTGTAGGAAAAAGTCGATGAACTTATAGGCTAAATCGGCGTTTTTCGAAGAGGAGCACAGGACGAACGCATCCATCCAAACATTGGTTCCTGCTTCCGGGACTCCATAATCGAAACCGATGGTGATGCCGTCGGCTTCGGCCAAATAGTACTCCGACAAAAAATCACCCGAGTAAACCAGCGCCATATCGAGGTTTCCGGAAATGACACTGGTCCGAAGGAGGTCTTCTCCCCACGAAAACCGTCCGGAAATCAACGCCTGTTCGGCGAGAGCCAGTTGTCCGACATCCTCGGAGTTGACCGAATAGCCCAAATAAAGGAGAGCAGCCGCGACGGCATCGCGAGACGAATCGTACATTCCGACATTATATTGTTGGGTATGATCGAAGAGCGCACCCCAGCCTTCTTCGGCGATGAGCGTACCGATCTCCGGGTGGTTTTGGGTGTTGTAAAGGATTCCGATCGTTCCCCAAGCGTAAGGAACGACGTAATCGCCGATTCCCATCGGCGTATACAACGCTTCGAGTTCGGGAAAAACCGTGACGTTCTCCCAATGTTCCAACCGAGAGAAATCGATCGGAGAGACCAAACCGAGATCGATCAGTTTCTGGACCATATATTCAGAAGGTACCGCCAAGTCATAGGGGGAAGCGGAAGCTTCCAAAACGGAAGCGATGGCTTCATTGGAAGTGGCGATTTTTTCGTTGACCTTGCAATGGTATTCCGCTTCGAATTGGGCAATGAGATCGGGATCCATATAGTCGCCCCAATTGACGATGTGAAGCGTGGGACGAGCATTGCAGCCCACCAGAACCAGAATAGAGAGCAAAAGAACGAGGCAACTAACCGATTTTTTCATTTTTTAGACGCTCCTTTCGGACATTGACGAGATTGGACGAGACGATCACCGCAATCGTCACTGCAAAAATGATGATATTGTAAGCGTAGGCGGCCGGGGTAAAAGCTTGGGGAAGCCGTAGTTTGGAATAAAGCCAAGTCGACACATTCATGTAATTCGCGCCCGAAGTGAAATAGGTGATGACAAAATCGTCGATCGACATCGTGAAAGCCATCATCGCTCCGGAAAAAATGCCGGTCGCGATGTTGGGAAGGATGACCTTGGTTACGGCTTGTCCACGACTGCACCCCAAATCCAATCCCGCTTCATAGAGATTGGCATCGAGTTTCCGGAGGGCGGGAAGAATCGACAAGATGACGTAAGGCATCGAAAAAAAGATGTGAGCGAGCAGAACGGTCCCAAACCCGAAAGTTAAGGACAACAGGGAAAAGACGATCATCAGCGAAATCGCGGTAACGATGTCGGGGTTCACCACCGGAATATTGTTGAGCAGGACCATTTTTACCCGTCGTTTCTTTTCCAACGCGTTGATTCCAATGGCAAAGATAGTTCCGAGAACCGTCGCGACGGCAGTGGCGGTGAAAGCTACGGCCAAAGTGTTCAGGATGGGTTCGGTCAAAGCCGATCCCGTGAAGAGAGCGGAATACCACTTCAAAGTGAACCCCTCCCAGGCGTATCCACGCCGAGAATCGTTCACCGAAAGTACGAGGATGACAAGGATCGGGGCATACAGGATCAACAGAGTGGCTGCCAAAAATGTCAAACCGATGCCTTTGTACAGGCGATCGCGAAGGACTTTCCTCATATCAAGGTCTCTCCTTCCTTGTCGACCCGGATCACCAATAGGAAGGCGGTGATCGACAGAATCATGAGAAACAGTGAGATCAAACTGCCTTGGTTGATGCTCAAAGCGCGGCTGTCGGCGGCCTCTTTGATGAACTTGGACTCAATCAGGGTGCCGATGAGGGTATATTTTCCCAACCCGAGGTACGCCGGAAGTACAAAGGTGGTCAGGGCGGGCAAAAAGGTCATCACGAATCCGGAGATCACCCCGCCTCCGGAAAGCGGGAAAACCACCCGAAAAAAAGTTTGAACATCGTTCGCCCCAAGGTCTCGGGCCGCTTCAACCAGTTTGGGATCCATTTTTTCGAGAACGGAAAAGATCGGAAACACCATGAACGGAAGATACATGGCGACCATACCCAAAACGATGGCGGCATCGGTTCCGACCAAACTGATCGAGAGGCCGAAGACATCGGTAACGATCGAGTTGGCGGTAAAGATTTTTTCCCAGGCATTGATTCGCAGAAGCATGTTCGACCACAGGGGAACAATGAGAAGCGAAATCAGGATTTTGCGAACCCGAATTCCGAGTTTTGAAAGATAAAAAGCGACAGGATATCCGATAATAAAGCAAATCGCGGCGGCGATGCCGGCAAAACGAAAAGAATTCCATATCGCACGTTGAGTCGTCGGCAAGGAAAAAATCGCGAAATTGGCCAAGGAAAGTCGAAAAGTCCCGGGTCGGTAAAGGGAAAGATCCGAGAATGCCAATATCAACAACACCACCGTGGGAATCAGGATGAAAATCCCCATCCACACGAGATAGGGCAAGGAATATCGACGGAGCCGGTTCATGCCCCGCTCCGTTTCATGACATGGATGTTGTCGGGATCGACCGACAGTCCGACCTTGACCCCGATGTCACGGAATTTAGTGGTGTGAATCGTATACTCACGGCCATCGACGATCACATTGATTTCATAATGAACCCCTTTAAAGAGCAGAGAATCGACGATGCCGACGATTTTTCCTTTCGATGGGGGAACGAAGTCAAAGTCTTCGGGACGGATAACGACATCGACCGGTTCGTCCTTTCGGAAACCTTTGTCGACACACTCAAAGGATCGACCGCAAAATTCCACAAGGTAATCTTCGTGCATGATTCCCTCAAAAAGATTCGACTCGCCGATGAAATTGGCCACGAAACGATTTTTGGGTTCGTTATAGATGTCTTCGGGAGTACCGATTTGCAGGATTTTTCCTTCATTCATGATCACGATCGTATCCGACATCGTCAATGCTTCTTCCTGATCGTGGGTGACATAAACGAAAGTGATGCCGAGTTCCTTTTGCATCTCCTTCAATTCGTACTGCATTTCCTGCCGTAGCTTAAGATCTAGGGCCCCGAGGGGTTCATCGAGGAGCAGGACTTTGGGGCGATTGACGATCGCCCTGGCGATGGCCACGCGCTGCTGTTGTCCGCCCGAAAGGGTGGACACGGTCCGAGACCCCAATCCTTCCATCTTCACCAGTCGAAGCACTTCCTCGACCCTTTGGGTGATTTCCTCTTTGGGAATCTTTTTTAATCGAAGCCCAAAAGCGATGTTGCCAAAAACATCCAAGTGAGGGAAGAGAGCGTATTTTTGGAAACAGGTGTTGATCTCGCGCTGGTTGGGTTCTAGACCATTGATGATTTTCCCATCAAATTCGATGGTCCCAGAGTCGGGAGCCTCAAACCCGCCGATCAGACGCAAACAGGTGGTCTTTCCGCATCCGGAAGGACCCAAGAGGGTGATGAATTCGTTTTCGTTGATGTAAAGATTGAAATCATCGAGGACTTTGAGGTCGCCGTAACTTTTGTAGATATGGTTCAGGACAATCATTTTTTTGCTCATTGCGGCACCTCCGAAAGGCACGAACATCACCGTGCCCGCATGTAAAACAAATGCGCTTGCCCGGAAAAAGCCAACGGACAAAGCCTGTTTCGTCCTTTTTCCCATCAAGCAAACGCACTTATATTATTCTATAATATCCCCTGAATGTCAACCCTTTGGTTTGGGTTCCGGGATTTTGTTTTGTGACCCTGTTTTTTTGAGCGTTTCATCAGGTTCATCAAAGATGAAAAAGACTCCTTGTCTAGGAGTCTTGAGTGGAGGTCCGCATCGTTTCCTGTATTCCGATCGGGAAAAAGCGAATCAGGCGATCGAGGGAGCGATACAATAATAAAGCCAGGGTCGAATCTGCAAGGATGCACACATACATAAACAAGCCATAAATCGTTTGACCCGCGGTCTCCCCGAACCTGCTATGCAAAGACATTCGCATCGCTTCCACCGGAGGAAAGGCACAGGTATAGAAACTGGTGAAGTTGGTTTCCAGAAGATTGGCTGCGGTTCCGGCCACCACCGAAAAAAGGGTGACCATCCAAAACACGGTCCGCACATCCCGTTTCCAATCGGGCTTATTGACTTCCAAGGCGATGAAGAGGAAAAAATATAAAATAATCACATAATGGAACGTGATGGTATGAAAAGCGTCAAAACTAAGGAAGTAGCTTTCTGCCGAATTTCCGAAAACGGTCATCGGAAACAGCAGGGTACCGATCGTGGTCATTCCCGCCGCCACGACGGTCGCACCCGCCATGGCCTCTCGAAACCTTCCCTTTGAAAAATGAGTCAATGGGAAAAGATAGAGATAAATGCTGGAGAAATGCAGCGGTAAAGACCAAGTGGAATACGCCCCTCCCCGAATCTCCCGAACTTGTTTGATTATTTCGATAACAATGAGAAAAACCGTTAGGATTTGGAAGGGAAGGTTCTTGAGGGGCCGTTCCCGAGTTCCAATCAAACGGCGCAGGAGCAAGGCAAAAGCCGCCATCAAAAAGGTGGCAGGCAGCAAAGTTCGTAAATTGGTTTCGGACCAGAAAAGGTCGCTGGCGGTCCATATCATGACGGTGAACCTCCGATGAAGATTATCCGGATCGATTCCATTTTACCAAAACAGGTTCGCGCTCGTCTGCTTTTTACCAAAATACCGCTTTTTCCCCGATGAAAATTCATGTGTTTAATATAACAAAAAAACCCGCCCGCAGGCGGATTTTGTCTTCTTGATCGCTTCCGGCTTTTAGTCAAACCGGTTTCGAACCCGGTTAGCCTATAACCATTCAGTCAAGCAAGGTCCCGACGATTTCAAGTTGGCCCAAAAAAGCGGATGAATGCGAGCTGTCGGCAAACGCGGCGGTCGCGTCGGTTCCGGCTAGATGCATTCCTTTGTGCCATCCGTTGGTCCATTCTGCGACATCGGTCACGTCATAAACGATCCCGTTCACGGCGATATAAGCCGTCGTTCCTGAATGGCCATCAAACACCGCCAGTTCGGCAAGCGTGAAGGAACGGAGCGTTACGGATTGAGTTGTGGAAGTGGATGTGGTGGTTGTGGAAGTGGATGTGGTGGTTGTGGAAGTGGATGTGGTGGTTGAAGTCGCGGTGACCGCGGGAGTAGTGGAGGAAATGGGGGACGTAGTGCTCGTTTGCCCATCGCAAGCAGCGAGGGCGAACGACAGAATAATTAGGGTCATAATGGAAAGAATTTTCGATTTCATGGTTTTCACCTCTTTATCTTTGTCTTACAATTTCATTATAGACCCATCAATCAAATATACTGGGTGAGATGCTTAAAAAAAAGAGGCCGGCCTCGTCAGAACCGCTGGGGAGATTCCCCGCCGATTTTGGCTTGAGCGGGTTGTGATGGAGAATGGCATTTTTTTCCGTCATATTTTATCAAAATCGGACTTTGAGACAACAAAAAGGCACTTCTCCGAGGAAAATGCCTTTATTTGATTACTGTCTTGTAATTCGAAAGTTTATCATGTTTTCGCGGAAAAATTGCATGGTGCGCTATTTCAGAGTTGTAAGTTACTCTTTCAATGGGAGTGGCACATATTATTCCCGGGCCACCTCCGAGTTGTTCGGAATGACAGATAGTAGGATTGAACTTTTTTCTACCTATACATATGGGACACTGACCCACTAATTCATTTCCATACCTATCCACATTCAAAAAAGCGTCGTCATAGGCAATTTCGACTTCTGACGACGCTTCCTTTCACAATAAACATTTGGACAGTTTGTTTTCAAGGGCAATAAACCATTCTGAATCGCGGTATTCGTCGTATGCCCCTTTTTCCAATGTTTTTCTCATTAGTCTCAGATTGATTTCTTTGTCGCTCGGAGTATCCAATACCCCCCACCAGCCATATAGCATCGGATGTGTTAGTTTATGGGCTTTGACGGCGATGGACTTCATACAACATTCCATCGCTCTCTCAAGATGATCACGAATGACCGTTTCGTTGTTATTATGGCTTACTTCAAATTCCGCTATCCCCGTATGGAGACTGAGTAAGTGCTGGAACTCCTCGAATCCCATGTCATCATTTCGGTATACTGTTTCAAAAATGTTTGCCACGGTTATCAAACAGTCCTGTTTGTATGTGTAACCCAACTTTATTTCGTTATCGTTTCCAACGCGGGTGGCCATATAGTACATTTCTTCCAAAAACCAATACATGCAGAATGCCACATCCCCAACTAATCGTTCGCCTTTATCGATAAGCGAATTGATGATTTCTTTAGAATTGAAAATAGAAACCGATCTTGAAGCCCATTTCTGCGCAAGTTCATCATCGCAACGCTCGGAATAGGTTCTCGCGAGTTGAGCAATCGCCTGACCCTTGTAATACATCGGAGCAGCCTGGCCTTCTGCCGCGCTGTTGTAAATTTCGGTGGCAAGTTCAACGAATTCATTGAAATATTTTTTTCGGTCAGTATCAAAATAACTCGACATCAGCATTTCCTTCACGTCAATGCTGTTCGGCATTCGCTTAAATGCTTCCTGCCACAACGCAAGAACTTCCTCGTATTTCCCGCAACGGTGCAAGTCGGAGGTTTTGGCACTATATTCCTGAAACAACTTTTTCTCGTCAAGCTTCTCCACGCAGAGCAAATCGTCCACCGTTATACCGAAAAACCTTGCGATATCGGGAAGTAAAGAGATGTCTGGGAATGTATTTCCTGTTTCCCACTTGCTGACTGCTTGAAATGATACGTTCAAGTATTGCGCCAATTTTTCCTGAGAAACACTCTTCTCAAATCTAAGGTTTTTAAGCTTTTCCGCTAAATAAATGTTCATTTTGATATCTCCTTTTTGTTTTTCCAAGCTACGACTTAATTATAAATGAAATATTGGGGAAGACAATAACTTATCCGTTGAATATCGGTTGAATAACTAAACTGTTGTTTGAATATAACAATTCGGATCATTTTTTTGGTTGGCTTAAGTGGTTTGTAATCAGTGATCTTGGGTCTTCCGTATCTTCATGCCCTTTGTTTGGATCTAGATCCATTCATTTTTACCAAAAGTACCAAATATACTCCGAAAAATTAAGGTCGATCATAAAACCCGTATCCAAACGGAACTTAATGATGCGTGGAATTGCCCTCATAATTGTATACGTCAAATGTTAACACCCCGCTTGCACAGAGTGTTAACATTTGACGAATACCCAATTTCCGAAAACGGCACCGACATACAAACCATCAACGCAAAAAAAAGGCACTTTTCATTCGAAAAGCGCCCTAATTTGAGAAACTGGTCGAGATGACGGGATTCGAACCCACGACCTCTTGGTCCCGAACCAAGCGCGCTACCAAACTGCGCTACATCTCGATAGTTGGTATGTTGATCTATCTGAAATCAGATGACTGATGGACCAGATGGCGGAAGAGGTGGGATTCGAACCCACGTGCCCTTGCAGGCAACTTGATTTCGAGTCAAGCTCGTTACAGCCACTTCGATACTCTTCCGTGGGATGAATCGGATCCGGTTGGAACGCCGTCTCCGACAAATGAAAACCCTATGTCATCGCATAGGGTCGATGGTCTTTTGGAGCAGGTGAAGGGAATCGAACCCTCATGATCAGCTTGGAAGGCTGATGTTCTGCCATTGAACTACACCTGCGTTTACAGTGCAAAAATATTCTATCATATGGCCCCTGCACTGTCAACTAAAATAACGTTCAGAACGGATTTTTTTCGGCCACGCGCATCTTCGCGCTATGGGCCCGATTGTTGGCTTTTTGTTCGGTTTCGGAGGGGAGAATCACATGTTTGTTGACGAGGGAAAGAACGGGTTTTTCCGTGGGAATGATTGCCAGTCCCTTCGGAATTTCGACCGTGGATTTTTCCCGGAAAATCGTTTTGCAGATCCGATCTTCCAAGGAATGAAACGTGATTACAACCACCCGTCCCCCGGGGTTGAGAAGCTCGATGGCTTGTAGAAGGGAGTTTTCGAACACACGGAGTTCATCGTTGACCGCAATCCGCAAAGCCTGGAAGGTTTGCTTGGCGGGATGGCCTTTTTTGGACAGAATTTTATCAGGAAGACTGCATTTGATGACATTGACAAGATCAAAGGTTGTACGAATGGGAGCCGTCGCGCGTGCTTTCAGGATGCCTTTGACAATCTGTTTTGCATTCGCTTCTTCCCCATAACGGTACAATATTTCCAACAGATGTGCGGAGTCCGCCCCGTTGACCAGATCATAAGCCGTAATCGGACCTGAGGGATCCATTCGCATATCCAAGAGGGCATCCGATTGATAGGAAAAACCCCGTTCAGGCATGTCGAACTGAAAGGAGGATACTCCCAGATCATAAACGATCCCGTCGATTCGGCGAATTCCCATTTCCGATAAACATTCCCGCAAACGGGAAAAATTGGCCTTCACGGGGGAAAAATTCCCCAATCCGGCCAATCGTTGACCCGCAACCATCAATGCGTAGTCGTCCTGATCGAAACCGATCAACCGACCCGTGGTCAAACGACGAAGAATCGCTTCGCTGTGTCCGCCGCCTCCGACAGTAGCATCGACATAGACGCCATCGGGACGAATATTCAAGTGTTCGACGGCTTCACGGAGAAGCACGGTGATATGTTCCGACATGGTCTTCAACGACTTCTTTCTGGATCCGAACCGGATCTTTTCGTTCAAAAGCACCTTCTCCAATGCTAACACAGAAGCATGGAAAAAACAAGAAAGAACCTTCGTTTCCCTACGACAGAAGGGAATCCGAGAAAAGAAAAACGCCGACCTAGTCAGCGCTTCTTTGTTCTTTCGATGAAAGTCGTTTACTTCTTCTCTTTGTCGGTTTTTTCGGGCTTCGGGGCGAGAACCAGTTTGCCTTTGTAAAAACCGCACTTCTTGCAGACCATGTGGGACAGCGTCAGTTCACCGCAGTTCGGGCAAACGACCATCGTCGGAGCGCTCAATTTGGTATGGGCTCTGCGGGAATCTCTCTTGGCCTTGCTTGTTCTTCTGAAAGGAATTGCCATGTTGTTTCACCTCCTGTCACGGTTTTTTCTTCCATTGTGCGAACGGATTGTTTTCCATTTTTTCATCTTCATCGAGTCCAACGATCGTTTCCTCATAATGATCGTATGCATTCGGAGAAAGCGCGCGCATCGGTTTCTCGATCAAGATGCTGGCAAAGATCGCCGGGTCAAGGTCAATGGTATCTCCGATGATCGGCAAGGTATTGTCATCCGAAATTTCGTGTCCAAACTCCAAATCCGTCGCGAAACGGAGCGGGACATCGACCGGTTCCAGGGTGATGGCGCAAGCCATGGTGAGGGTACACTCCACGGTCACCTGAAACAGATAACGGTCTTCTTCCTCCAAATAATGGAAATTGCCTTCGACCGTCACGGGAGAAATCCCGATCAAGTCAGCCATGTCCTCTTGCAGATAATCCGTCAAGTCGACGGAGTATTGAAATCGGTTGTCGATATGAACGAGTTTCCGCAACTCTTTGGTAGCCCATTTCATCAAAACCACCTCGACACAGCGAAATTATTATATCGGTTTTTTCCGGTTATGTCAAGCAATTCTTCTTGACGCGAGGTTATCCATGACTAAAAATTCAAGACCTCCGGAAACGCATGTTGATGCAGGGGAGCCATCATGAAAAAACCTTCCGCCTGAAGCCGCAGAACCGACCAACCCATTGCGGTTTGTCGCAATTTGAGATAACGGAACATCCCCTGAACTTCCGGGGCACCGAGGCCGGAAAACTGGCTCTTGTGACAAAGGATGGCTTCCGTTTTCGCCTTGACATTCGCACCGGAAAGGGCGATTTTCCGGTTGCAATGATCGGTGTAAAAATAGGCCAAAGCCGGAGAGGGCGTTTGAGATACCTTTTGGGGATCGAAGGGGATTCCGTTTTGACGCAAAATGGATGCAAAGCCATTCCAAAAGACCGCGGTTCTCACCGCGTTTCCCGTACGAAGATGGTCGGGATGGATTTCCGACCGCAACATCGGGTCGGGACAAAAAACGATTTCAGGGCGGATATCGGCGAGAACTTCCGCCAGTTTCCGCGACAAGTCTCTTTCCGAATAATCTCCCCCATCGGGAAAATCCAAAAATCGGACATCTTTGACTCCCAATCGGGCGGCGCCCGCAAGACTTTCGGAGCGACGGATTTTAGCGATCTGTTCTCCTTCCGAAACCGGATCCTTGGTTCCGCTGCGGCCGTCGGTGCATAGAACGAAGGTGACCACGGCGCCTTGAAGAACCATCCGGTGGACAGTCCCTCCCGCTCCAATTTCGATATCGTCGGGATGGGGGCCGACGAAAACGGCGGTTTTCATCTTCCGGACATCAGGCAACGGAACTGCCTTTTTCAATATCCATCGGTACATGTCATCGCCCCCAACTAATCTTGTGCTTCCATTATACCAAAACTTTCCGCGTGCCGGCAGAATCGATGCCAAAATCCGAACATTTTTTTGGACAAATACCCCTCGAACGGGTATAATAGGAATGAATTAACACCGGAAAGAAGGAATATTCATGGCTTATACGCTCGAAGAAATCCGCTCTCGCATCGAGACGGTGGTCGATCCGAGTCGGGGAACCACCCTGAAAGACACGAATGCCATCAAGCATCTCGGCATCGACAGCGAAAAAAACGCGGTGGTGCTCTTGCTGGAAATTGGTGTCAAATCCCCGGAATATACCGCTGTCATGACGCGACTGATCGCAAAAATCATCAAAATGGATTTGGGTTTTGCCGGGGTGGTCATCGAATACGAACAAATGCGGATTCCGGGATTGGGAAAGCAGTTGAAAATTTTGGGGATCGCCTCCGGCAAAGGCGGCGTCGGGAAATCGACCGTGACCGCCAACCTTGCCATGGCGTTGAAGGAAATCGGGAAAAAAGTCGGCATCATCGACGCCGACGTCTATGGTTCCAACATCCCGAAAATCTTTGACGTGGAGGATCAGGAACTGCAGGGCACGGAAGACGGCAATTTGTATCCGATCGTCAAGAACGGAATCGAATTGGTTTCCGCCGCTTTTTTGATGGGTGATAACAAAGTCCTGATGTGGAGAGGGCCGATGCTCGGGAAAATCCTCAACGTCTTTTTTAAAAACACCCTTTGGAGTAAAGATCTGGATTATTTGTTGATCGACCTTCCTCCGGGGACCGGAGACGTGATGATGGACGTGAAAAACCTGGTTCCCGATGCCAAGATGGTCATCGTCACGACCCCGCACATTAGTGCGGCTTCCATCGCCATCAAAGCGGGTTTTGCCGCAAAAGAATTGAAACAAGACGTCTTGGGAGTCATCGAAAACATGGCCTTTTTCGAAGTGGACGGTGTCCGTCACGATGTCTTCGGCAAAGGCGGAGGCGAGACCGTCGCCAAGGCTTTGGAAAAGGACTTATTGGGTTCGATTCCTCTCGGTCAACCCGTTTCGGGCCATCATTCGCTTTTTGCCCCGTCGGAGCCGATCGGCATCGTCTATTTGTTTCTGGCCAGGAAGTTGATCAAACTCATGAATGCTTGAAATCGCATGGAACCGAGGAAATCCTCAGTTCCATTTTCTTTTGATCCGTTCTGTTTCCTTGACCAATTTTTCGGCATAAATGCAGGCGTCTTTATATCGCTTTTTCTTCGTGAGGATCCGGAAAATTTCATCGGTGACCCGTTTCATCAGGAAAAGGTTGTTCTTTTGAATAGCAAGGGGAAGGACGACATCGACGAGATAATCTTTCAATCCCGTCAAATCGCCTTTGGCGGACAACTCCAGCAGATGACGGTAGTCGATCAACCACTCCGCGGATGACTCCAAACGTTCCCATTGGGTCATCAGTTCCGTAAAACGACCTTGGTTTCCCTCCGACTGCGCCTTCCAGCACCTTAAGAACAGGCAAACCGGGTACCATTGGCTGTTATATTCGATTTTATCAAACAGGTCTTCGTGTTCGGATTCCAGAACCGCCCGCAAAAAATGGTAGCGGTCGACATCGTAAGCGTCCAAAAGAGAAAGTTGATCCGGTGAATAGGGAATCGTCCAATCGGTTTGGTCCGCCAAACGAAATTGGAAACGGTCGACGTTCATCTTCATCAGCCGACGAAGGTTCCCGGTTTCTTCGAAGTTTCTCCGCGCTTCGGCACCTTCTCTGAATGCCGAACCCCATTCCTCCGTGAACCCATATAACAGACAATAATGATGGTGGATCATCGCCACCAACCGCCGATCGGTTCCCACGATTTGTTCCGCCGAATTCAGACACTCGCGAACCATCGGATAATCTCCCGTAAGCAAATGGGCTTCGGCGCCATATACCATAAATACACTGAACGCTTGATCGTCCATCGATGGAAAATACCGACAAAGGTCGTTGAAAAGCGGAATGGCTTCTTCGGTGTTGCGAATCAGGCACGCGTACCCGAGCCGGATGATTTGGACGAGAACCGAAAAATCATCCGATCTGGTTTGATCGATTACGTCCCGATATCCCTGCCGATCCATCCAATAGTAACAGTCCACCGATCGATGGAGCATGTTCAACAGATTTTCGGGAAGATTGACGGTATCGAGAGGCAAATCCAATCGCTCCATCAACATCATCAGGCATTCCTTGTTGGCATGAATGACATTGTTTTCCAATTTGGATACAAATGTGTTGGAGATAATGCCTTTGGCTAACGTCTGCTGGGTCATCCGCAGTTCCGTTCGTCGTTTTTTCAACTTGTTTCCGATTGCACTGTGGTAAAATTGAACGGTTAAGTTTTGTCTGCGCCGAACTTCGGCCTGAAGTCTGCTGTTCATGGTTCCTCTGTCTCCTGAATTTTTCGTGTCGTCCCAATCACAATATTGCCCATAAAAAAAGGAAGGTGCTTTTGGGGCGACCATAGAATATTATATGCGAAGGTGCTTATTTTTGATGTCAGAATTTTTTGAAAAAATTCGTAATATTCCAAACCGCTGCCAAGAAAATAAAAAGCCTTCAAAAAGAAGGCTTTACCGATGGGGATCTTGACAAAAAGATAGAAACGGACATCGTTCGCATGCAGGGGAACGGGAAGTACAAAAATAGCGTCCGAAAAAAATGAAACGGTGATGGAGCTCGATCCAAAGATTTTCCGGAAACAGGGCCATCAATCGTTTCTCAATCATCTCGGGGGAATCGTTTTTTTCGCAAAACCCGAGTCGGAAACTCACACGGGATACATGAGTATCGACCGCAATTCGCGGGACTCGGTGCCATTCGGACAAGAATACGTTGGCGGTTTTCCTTCCCACCCCCGGAAGACTTTCCAAATCAGCCTGATTCGCCGGGATGATTCCGTCAAATCGATCGAGGATCATCCGGCAGGCATCACGAAGAAAGCGGGCTTTGTTCTGATAGAGTCCCAAGTGGCGGATAAACTCGCCGATCTCCTCCGGTTCCGAACCGGCATAATCCTCGACCGTTCGAAAACGGGAAAACAGGGCGGGTGTGGCTCGGTTCACGGCTTCGTCGGTCGTTTGGGCCGAAAGAATGATCGCCACGAGTAATTCCAGTTCATTCGTATAAAGCAGTTCACAGCGGGCTTGGGGAAACATCCGGGCGATTTCCGCATAAATGGCAAGCGCTTCTCCCGGCTTCATTTTTTGATCCAAGAATCGAAAAAGGCTTTCAAGGCTTCGGGTTCTTGGGCGGCATACTGCGTCTCTTTTCCTTTTTGGACCGCATGGGCGCGTTTCAAGAGAATGCCGTCGACATAACTTAGGGAGGACTTGTTTGCCTTGATGGCGTCGAGGAGCGCTTTCTTGATGTCAAAGATCGAATAGCGATCTTCCCCGACCCATTTGCGAATGATTTCGATTTCCAACGGGGTCAATTGCTTTTGGAATTGCTTCTCGATCAAGTCGACCAATTCCTCTTCGCTGGTGGCATAGGTTTTAGGGGATTCGAGGGTCAATTCATCCAAGACTCGGTTCGAATGTTTGATGATTTTTTCGACGGTCTGTCCGAGGGAGAATACTTCGGCTTCCTTTCCCGCTTCGGTCTTGACGATTTCCATCGAAAGGAACCCGTTTTGCAAGAGGCGATCGAGCACCCCAAGGAGTTCTTCCATCGGCAATGCCACGTTTTTGATCAGCTTTTTTGGATTCAAATATTTGACCCCGGCCTTGGACTGTTTGTGCAGTTCGATCAGGATGAATGCCTCGGTTTCATTGAGGCCGATATCTTTATAGTTTTGCAGAATCAGTTCTTTGAAATCGATGATTCCTTCATCAATCCACTTCTTGGCAAGACGATAATCCATGGGTATCTCCTTTCCGGTGTCATTCGACGGCGTCTGGAAGCGAGGCGCGCTTTTCAAGCGCGACTTTCGCGGCGTTCTGTTCGGCTTCTTTTTTGGTTTTTCCGACGCCCTCCCCCATCATGATCGTCTCGTCCATATAGACCCGGGCGACGAATTCTTTGTTATGAGCGGGTCCGGATTCGCTGATGATCACATAATTCAGGCTGCGTTTGTCGGATTGAATCCATTCTTGCAGTTTGCTCTTGTAGTCATTATCGTCTTCATTGAGAGTGGCTTTGATGTTGGGGAAGACGACTTTATTCAGGATTTTGGATACTTCATCAAATCCTTTGTCCAAAAAGACGGCTCCCAAAAGAGCTTCGAACGCGTCCGCCAACACCGCCGGTTTTTCCCGTCCTTGATTCTTTTCTTCGCCTTTTCCCAACAACAGATAGTCGCCAAGATTGCATTTGAGGGCATATTGATGCAACGAACTTTCACATACATCCTGGGCCCTTTTCTTAGTCAGGAACCCTTCATCATAAGGAAGATGGTCATAAAGATATCGACCCACGGCCAAATCGAGGACCGCGTCCCCAAGAAATTCCAATCGTTCGTTGGAC
>JAKLGB010000002.1:5094-20245 GCA_022710895.1 Bacillota bacterium | reverse complement strand
AAAGGTTCCGTGTTCGTTGGCGAAAGATGAATGGGTCATCGCTCGTTCCAACAAGGAAAAATCCCGGAAATGAAGCCCAAAATAGGCTTCTAGTTCGGACAGTTTATTCTTCGGATCCAAAAACAACACCTGATTCCTGAACATATTTGGCGACTTTCGGATAAACGGCATTCCGTACGACATCGGCGGCCTGCCGAATCGCGTTGGAATAACCATAAGCCTTCGAAGCTCCCTGCGCCTTGATGACGGGAGCCCACAGACCGAATATGACGGCTCCGCCGATTTCTTCCGCGGACATTCTTTTTTTGAACCGTCGCAGATTGGCTTTGGCCAGCAAAGCTCCGAGTTTTCCCAAAAAAGTAGCGGTCAATTCCGTTTTCAACAGTTCGCCCATGCCTTTGGCGGTCCCCTCCATCGTCTTCATGACGATGTCGGCGGTGTACCCGTCGCTGATCAAGATGTCGCAGGGGGGATTGAGGATTTCTTTGGTTTCGACGTTCCCGCAGAAGCGGAACAGGTTGGAAGAACGAAACAGGTCGAATACGGTTTTTTCCAGTTCCCGACCTTTGCCTTCTTCGGTTCCGATGTTGATCAAGCCAACCACCGGATCGGGGCGTTTGAGCACTTCCTTGGCATAGACCGTGGCGAAATACGCCTGTTGCAACATGTGTTCGGGTTTGATTTCCAGGTTGGCCCCGCAATCTAAAAGAATCGTCCCTTTTCCGTTGAGGGAAGGAATGATCGGAGCGATCGCCGTGCGACGAAACGCCGCCATTCGGCGAACCAAAAGATGGGCACCGGTGATGAGGGCTTGGGTGGCTCCGCTGCTGACAGCAACGTCGTTATCGCCTTTCCGAAGGCTCGACAACGCGCTCGCCATCGAGGAATCGGGGTGCTCCTTGATCGCTCTAACCGGGTTTTTTTCGCCCATGGGAATCACAAACGGACAATCGACGACGGTGATGCGTTCCGTCGAAGTCAAATATTTGGCAATTTCATTGTTTTGACCGTAAAGGGTGATCTGGATGTCGGGAATTTTCCGGACGGCAAGCATCGCCCCTTCGACTTGTTCTTTGGGAGCGAAATCGCCGCCCATGGCATCCACTGCGATTCGAATCATTTCATCCACCTCGTTATCAAGTAGTATATCATATTCAATCGATATTCGTCTCTTCGATTTCGGAAAAAGCCTCATGAATCATCCGTCGGCAAACCGGATCCGAACTCGTCATCACGGCCTTCGCATCAGCAAGGGCGGTTTCCAACAGTTCGCGATCGACCACGGGATTGGCCATCCGAAAACGGGGGATGCCCGTCTGTTCTTCTCCGAACACTTCTCCCGGCCCCCGTTGACGCAAATCCTCTTCGCTGATCAGAAAACCGTCGGTGGTTCGCTCTAAAATCGCAAAGCGGTCCGAACCGAGCAGAAGGTCGTCGGTGACAAAAAAACAGGTGGCCTGGTCGGCTCCGCGACCGACTCGGCCGCGCAGTTGATGTAATTGCGAAAGGCCAAACCGTTCGCAGTCCAAAACCACCATGAGGGTGGCATTGGGAACGTTGACGCCCACTTCCACGACAGTCGTGGAGACCAACACGGAAATGTCTCCCGCTGCGAAGCTCGCCAGAATCCGATATTTTTCCTCGGGAGTCATCCGGCCGTGCAACCCTTCCACCTTCACTTCCGTGGGCAACAAACTCCGAAATTCGCGGACGGATGCCCCAATGTCGGCGGCTTCCGTCTTGACGCTTTTTTCAACCAACGGAACAATGACATAGGCCTGGTGTCCCAACTGAATCTGGTCATGAATGAGACGGACGATTCGGTCCATTTGCGAAAAATCGCAAACCTCCGTGCGGATGGGTTTCCGCCCAACCGGCATGGTCTTGATGGAAGAAATATCCAGATCGCCGAACATCGCGATGGCGAGGGTGCGGGGAATCGGAGTCGCACTCATGAACAACATGTCGGGGGTCAACCCCTTTTCCCGCAGAATTTTCCGTTGCTTGACGCCGAACCGATGTTGTTCGTCGATAACGGCAAATCCCAATCGGTGAAACTGGATGGGCTCTTGGATCAAGGAATGGGTTCCGATCACCAGATCGATCGTTCCGGATTTCAGACCCAAGATCACTTCTTCGCGTTCCTTTCCTTTGACCCCTGAAGAAAGGTAAGCCGTGCGAACTCCGAAAGGAGACAACAGTTGGGTCAACGCAAGGTGGTGTTGGCGGGCAAGTACTTCGGTCGGAGCCATCAAGGCTGCTTGTTCTTTCGCCGTGACAACGGCAAGCACGGCGATCGCGGCAACGATCGTTTTTCCGCTGCCGACGTCGCCTTGCAACAGGCGCATCATCTGCCGAGGTTGTTTGAGATCCATGAAAATTTCGTTGGTCGCGTTTTTTTGATCCGGTGTCAATTCAAACGGCAAGGCGGAAATGAAACGCCGGACGGTTTGAATGTCATAGGTTTTGGGAGGGGTGACGGTACGATCATTGATTCGCTTCAAACAAGCGATTTTGACTCCGAATCGCAGCAATTCCTCATACTTGATGCGTTTCGTGACGGTGGCGAGATCCGATTCGGTCTGCGGTTGATGGACAATTCGCAAAAATGCCGGAAGATCCGGAAGCCCATGCTTGATCCGAAGAAAATCGGGGATCTCCTCCCGAAGCGAATGCTGGACCGCGGGCAAGGCGGACAACACCCATTTGGCGAATACCGCATCTCCGATTTGGGGAAAACGATAGACCGGGAGAATCCCTTCCCGATAGTGCTTCCTGAGTTGGACGTCCGAAGCGGTGAAACGGATCCCGTCGGATTCCAAACGGCCGGTAACGACGCATTCGGCGCCTTCCTTCAAAACCGTGCGCAGATATTCCCGGTTGAAAACAGTCACTTTTAGGATCCGTCCCGCGACCTTCAGGTCAAAGGTGGTCTTCGTCAACCGACGACGAAGGTACGCGACCGCGGCGGAGCGGACGATGCTTCCGCAAAGACTGATCGGGAATCCCGTAATCGCTGCGTCCAGGTCACCGATCCGATGGGTTTCATAAGCAACGGGATAGGTATGGATCAAATCAAGGAGTGAATGGACCCCTCCCGCACGCAAACGGGATTCCATCGCTGCCCCGATGCCTTTCACTTGCGTAAGTTTCTCCATGGCTTATCCCTCCTCCCGCTTTCTTTTTTTATTGTAGCACATTATCGGTGATTCGTCCCCTCCGCGGTCGAAGAAAAAAACATCGGCCCCGATTTGCGGGTGCCGATGTTTCGACTGGCTTTATTCCACGGAGATGATGTAAGAGTAAATGTCCTGTCCCCCATCGATGGTTTCGACTTCGACAGAACTACGGTCCGCCAACTTGCCGACCAAAGCATCGATTTCCTCGGCGGGGACATCTTTCCCGAACATGATCGTGACGATCTCGGTGGAATCGTCGACCATCGCATCCAATAGACACTCCGCAGCTTCTTGGCGCGAAGCGACGCTGGCGACGATGGTTCCGTCAAAAATGGCCATGAAATCATCTTTTTTGATGGCGACGCCGTTGTTCACGGAATCACGGATCGAGTAAGTGATTTCTCCGGTTTTGACGTTTTTAATGTGCGCACTCATGTCGTTGATGTTTTGGTCGATGTCCATCGTTCCGTCGAACATCGTCAAAGCGGCGTATCCTTGGGCGATGGTCTTGGCGGGCAACACCCGAACCGTTTTGTTTTCCACGACTTTGGCGGCGGTTTCCGCGGCCAAAAGGACGTTTTTGTTGTTGGGAATGATGATGATGTGGTCTGCGTGAATCTGGTCGCAAGCCTTGACGAAATCTTCGATCGATGGATTCATCGTCTGGCCGCCTTCGACGATATAGTCGCAACCCATTTCAATGAAGGTATCTTTCAAGCCTTCGCCGTTGACCACGGCGATCAACGCATACTTCTTCTTGATTTTCGGAGCGGTGATGGTATGATCGTGCCCACATTCGCACGGTTCCGATTCCGACGTCGGCTCATGCATCACCACTTCGGTGTGCTGAACGGACATGTTTTCGATTTTTAAGTTGATGAAAGACCCGAACCGTTGGCCGAGGTTCAAGGCATCGCCGGGGGTTTGGGTGTGGATGTGAACCTTTAGGATGTTTTCATCCTGAACCGCCACGAGCGAATTGCCCAGAGGGGTAATCATCTCGATGAAATCCTTCAAGGAAAAATCCGAAGGTTTGTCGATCTGCATGATGAATTCGGTACAATACCCAAATTCGGGGGCGTCTTTGAAGGCGTCCATATTCATCTTCGGTTTCTCGTAGTTGGCTCCATCCGAAGCCATTTTGGCTTCATCGACGGCTTCGCCGTTCAAGGCGCGGGCCATCCCGACGACGATTTCAATGTATCCGGCTCCTCCCGAATCGATGACTCCGACTTCTTTCAAAATCGGCAAAAGATCCGGAGTGCGTTGCAAAGATGCATTGAGTTCCTCCAAATACAACTCGAAGAGACGGGGAAATTCTTTGATTTCTTTGGCAATGCTCAAAAAGACATCCGCACCCTCGCGGGCAACGGTGAGCATCGTTCCTTCGACCGGGTTGATTACCGCGGAATACGCTTGCTCAACGCCTTGTCGGAGCGCTTTGGCGAATAACTCGCTGTCGGCGGCGTCCGTGCCTTTGAGCGCGGCGGCCAGACCGCTGAACAACTGCGACAGGATGACGCCCGAATTGCCGCGAGCACCCATCAACATGCCGCGCGCGACAATCCGCGCCACGTTTCCGACCGAGGGATCGTCAACGGTTTGAACCGCTTTCGCACCCGCGGACATGGTGGCGTACATATTCGATCCGGTGTCGCCGTCAGGGACGGGGAACACATTGAGCTCGTTGATGCGATCCATGTTACCACGCAATTGCGAACTGCCGTTCAGAACCATCCGCCTGAGCAACCGTCCGTCAATGAGAACTGTTTGCATAAAATCCTCCGATTTGGGCTCGTGAAGCCATTTCACTTCATAAATAGACGAAAAAGATCGATGTTTTCGATAGGGGCAAAAAAGGCATAATCATTTTATCATAACATTTCCCAAATTGCAACAACCATCACTCAAGGCCTTCCCGTAGGGGGTAACGAAAATCGGAAAATATTGCTTGCAATTTCCCCGGGATATGATAAAATATAAGTTGCTGAAATCTTTACGGAAACGGAGTGAATACCCATGCCGAGAATTTGTGCCATTACAGGAAAGAGTTTCATGACGGGAAATAAACGGTCCCATTCGATGATCGCCACCCGCAGAATGTGGAAGGCTAATCTCCAAAAGGTCCGCATCGTCGACGAAAACGGCCAAGTCAAACGCGTTTACGTTTCTGCCAGAGCGTTGAAAAGCGGAAAAGTCACCAGAGCCTAATCACGACCGAACATGCCTTGCAAAAGGCATTTTCTTTTTTCATAAAAACATCCCACAGGAAACCCTGCGGGATGTTTTTTCATCCGATCATGCCGGGATCGATCGATCGAACCACCGCGAGTGCGGTGTTGATCGGAATGGCAAAACCCATTCCTTCGATTTCGGTGGAAGCGTATTTACTGACGTTGATGCCGATCACTTCGCCTTGAAGATTATAGATCGGGCCTCCGCTGTTTCCGGAGTTGATCGAGGCGTCATGTTGGATATAGCGGACGGATTCGGTTCCGACCTCTCGGTCGAGACCGGAAACAATCCCCATGGTGACCGATCCGTAAAAATCATATCCGCGAGGATGACCGACCGCCAGGACAATATCGCCTTTGGTGACCGTATCCGAATCCCCGAGGGGAGAAACGAGGAGTTGCCGATCCAGACCCGCACCGGAAAACCAAAGGACCGCGATGTCGACGGAAGCGTCCGCGCCAACCAGCGTGGCGGTGACCGCAGTGTCGTCTTCGAAGACGACTTTATAATTGTCCCCGCCTTCGACGACATGTTCGTTGGTGATCAGATAATATCGATCAGCCACTTCGTCATATCGGTAGATGACTCCCGAGCCGAGGGCTTCTGCGTCCTGACCGACATAGGTCGTCACACCGATGACCGAAGCGGAGGCCAAGGTCACGACTTCGTTGATGGAGTCTTGAAAATCGTCCAGGGGAACCACAATGGTCCCTTCGTCGATCTTGGCTTGGACTTGGGCCAAAACGGCGTCATAAATCGTTTGGTCCAAATCTTCTAGCAAGGTTTCCGACAGTTCTGCGTATAAATCCGCATAAATCTGAGCGGCAATGTCTGCGTACATTTGGTCGATCAGATCCTGAAGGTTGTAATAAACGTATTTTTTTAACTCTTCGGAAGTGGTGGCGGTCGTCGTTTCCGGGGTGGTGGTCGCCCAAGTGAGGGTCGTCGTAGTCTCTTGGGAGAGCCACGAAGCCCGTAAGGTCACTCCGGCGGCCAAACCGGCCCCCGCGAGGATCATCAAACACAAAGCGATGATTTTTTTCATGGTCGATTCCTCCTATGGACGCGGCTTCAGTTCGATACCCGTGCGGGTATACGTCTGATTTCCACGATAATATACGATATCGACAGTGTCGCCGACGCGGTATTGCGAAAACTCCGCCACGAATTGATTGGTGTCTTGAATCACCACGCCGCCGATTTCCAAGAGGATGTCCCCCGCTTGAAGGATTCCATCCATGGTGGAACCGGTGAGGACCGACATGATGTAAAATCCGTTGTTGATGCCGACGGGAATGGTGATTCCGTCTTGGGTGAAATAATAGGGGGCGGTGGTGGCGATGTCACGGAAGGTGATTCCCAACACCGGTTTTTGTTTGGAAACCCCATATTGTTCGATGTCCGAACAGATCGCGGCTGCCAGGTTGATCGGGATGGCAAAACCCATCCCCTCGATTTCCGTCGCCGCGATTTTGATCACGTTGATGCCGATCACTTCGCCCCGAAGGTTGAAGAGGGCCCCGCCGCTGTTTCCCGAGTTGATGGAAGCGTCATGCTGGACATAATCGACGAACATATCGCGAATGTTGTCATTGTCGATGTCGAAATATCGCTCGATTCCGGATACGATGCCCATCGTCGTGGAATTGAAAAAATCATATCCGCTGGGATGACCGACGGCGATGACCACGGTTCCTTTGGTGGTCAGGTCCGAATCGCCAAAAGTCGCGACCGGCAAGGATTCGGTCGAGGTGAAATAGAGAACCGCAATGTCGACGAGCGAATCCGAACCGCGTAAAACGGCAGGCACGGTGGTCCCGTCTTCCCACTGAATTTCAAAGGAAGATCCGTTTTCGACGACATGATGGTTCGTCACCACGAAATAGGTGTCGCCGGTGTGTTTATAGATGATGCCCGATCCGATCGACTGAGTGTCTCCGGACGAATTCAAATTCGATACCCCCACGACCGCCTGACTGGAAATCAAAGCGACGTCGAGAATCTGTTGGGTGACGGTCTCGGCGGATACCGTAAGTTCCCCGCTCGCCAACAGATCGGAGACATGATCGATCACTTGACCGTAAATCTGGGCGAAGCGTTCTTCGGTGAGGTCGGCGATGACTTCCGCACGGACGTCCTCGTACAATTCCTGATAAATACGGTCATACAACCGGGAAACCACTTCTTCCATGTCGATCGACAGCGTCGCCGAAGTCGTGGCCGTGGTCCCCGTCGTCAAAGTCGTGGTTGTCGTAATCAGCGGAATCGTCAACGGCGTCGTGGTTGAAGAAGTCGGAAAAAACGAACACCCCGCGGTCGCCAAGGCGAACGATGCCATCAACAGCACTAGTAGGATTTTTTTCAAGATGATCACCTCACGGACAAAGATTTGAAAACATTATAACATGTCATATACGGAGAAATCGTGAATATTATTTGTGTTTTTGTCGATTTGTGGGAAAAGGATCATCGGTCATGATCACAAGAATGCGACCTTTGGAAAACGCAATCTCCCCGGACCCCCCATTGGAAACGCACAATGAATCATCGGTTCCCAGATAGTAATGGTCCAGTTCGTAAGCGAACCCTTCAAGGGTTACATCGAAGGCGTCTTCGATCGCAAAGAAAGAAACATACCGATGGAAATTTTCAATGCGATGACGCCCTTTCCGCAGGGCATACATCACGGTATGTCCATCGCGAAAACAAAGGTCATATTTTTTTAGGAGATTCAAGTTGGCCAAAAAGTGGTCGATCCGCCCGGCGATCCCACCATAGACGGTGATGGTTCGATACTCCATCGAGTTGTACAGATAATCGATGGCATACGCCAAGTCGGTGATGTTTTTGGCCGGATCCAGACGGATGACTTGACGAGCCGTCTGTAAAGCTTTTTGGAGATTCTCCGGTTTTACCGAATCGAAATCGCCGATGGCCAAATCGATGGCCAGATGGTTCTCCACCATAAAATCCAAACCGGAATCGACACCGACGAGAAATTCCCCGGCTTCTTCAAAATACAAATGCGGCAGCGAATTGTCGTCGGGTCCGCAAAATACTTTGATGTGATCAGGCATTTTCTAACTCCATGATGGCGGCTTTTCGATCCGTACGGCTGAAGATGAAGGACCCGGCCACCACGACGTCGGCACCGGCTTCCTTGACTCCGGCGATCGTGGTTCGGTTGATTCCTCCGTCGACCTCGATCCAATATTTCAATCCGTTCGCCTTCCGATAATCCGCCAGAAACCGAATGCGGTCCAAAGCGTTATTAAGGAAGGCTTGTCCGCCTTTTCCGGGTTCGACGCTCATCACCAATACCAAATCGACTTGATCGATCCACGGCAGTAACTCTTCTACCGCCGTTCCCGGTTTGATGGAAATTCCGCAAGCCACATCCATCCCTTTGATTTGTCGAATCAAAACCCCGGGATCGGCCGCGGCCTCCAAATGGAACGTAATCAAATCGGCTCCGGCTTCCGCATAGGCAGCCACGGCTTTTTCCGGTTCTTCGATCATCAGATGGACGTCAAAATATTGCCGACTGATGGATTTGGCCATCCGGACGATTTCTTGGTTGTAGGTGTAGGCGGGAACAAACCGACCGTCCATGACGTCGAAATGTAACCACTGGGAAAAGGAGATCGAACGGATCTCCGCTTCCAAATTCATAAAATCCGCCGTCAGGAACGATGGGGAAACAATCATAGTGAGCCTCCTAGAAGATGGGTTTAGTGGCTTTGATCTCTTCGACGAGTCGTTGATAGTGATCATATCTTTCCGGCAAGATCGCCCCGGACCGGACCAATTCCTTAATCCGGCATCCGGGTTCGTTGATGTGAATGCATCCGTGGAAACGGCATTCGTCCCGATGTTCGAGAAAATCCGGATAGCATTCGTGAAGTGTTCTGGCATCGAACCCGACAAAATCCAGTTTCGAAAAACCCGGAGTATCGGCGACCCAACCATCGCCGATGCGAAGCAGTTCGACATGGCGGGTGGTATGTTTTCCCCGTCCCAGCGCTTTGGAGATTTCGTTGGTTTCCAACCGCAAAGACGGATCGATGGTGTTGAGAATACTGCTTTTCCCGGCCCCGGTCTGCCCGGAAAGGACGACGATCTTTCCTTTGAACCATTCGCGCAGTTCGGGAATCCCGGGAAGGGCTTTGGCGGAGGTATAAAACACCGGGAAGTATTTTTGATAATAGGCCAGTTTCCCCGAGAGAACCTCCATTTCCGCTTCTGTCATCAAATCGGTCTTGGTCACCAAAATCACCGGATCGATCCCCGCATGGATGACCAACGCCAGAAAACGGTCCAACAGTTGAAAACTGAAGGTCGGTTCTTTGCAGGAACTGACGATCAGGATGTGATCAACGTTTGCCACGGCGGGACGGACCATTTCATTCCGACGGGGAAGGAGTTGGGTGATCGATTCGGCGTCGAAGAGCACATCATCTCCAACTTTGGGATAAATCTTCCGATATCGAAACAGGCCCAATGGCTTGCGTTCGTAACGGATGCCGTCGTCTCCGAAAACCGTGTAGACGCCGCCGACCAGTTTGATGATCTTGCCGTTTTGCAAACCGACACCCCCGCTCCCATGGATCGAATTACTCCCATTATACCGCAAAGGGGTAAAAAAAAGAAGACCGGAGTCTTCTTTAGTAGGTTTGCACAAAACGTTTGAAGTAGGCCTTCGGATGCTCGCAGACGGGGCATTTTTCCGGAGCCTTTTTGCCAACATGGACATGACCGCATTCCATACAGATCCAAATGACAGAATCCTCGGCTTGGAAAACACGATCTTCCTTCAGACTGTCCAATAGAGCTTGATAACGGTTTTCATGGTCTTTCTCGATTTTGGCGACCGCGTCGAACAGGAAAGCAATCTTGGGGAAACCTTCTTCGCGGGCGGTTTGCGCGAATTCTTTGTACATTTCCGTCCATTCGTAATGTTCCCCGGCGACGCAGTCCGCGAGGTTGGCGGCGGTGAGGGGGATTTGTCCTTCATGAAGCAGTTTGAACCAGATTTTCGCATGCGCTTTCTCGTTGTCCGACGTTTCCGTAAAGAAATCGGAAATCTGGTTGAATCCTTCGCTTTTGGCCTGAGATGCGTAAAACCCGTACTTGACGCGAGCCTGGGATTCCCCGGCGAACGCGGCCATCAAGTTTTTTTCGGTTTTGCTGCCTTTCAATTCCATACCGTGTTGCCTCCTTCTTTATTGTGAATCGCCGGCTTTGCCGGGATATTCCGAAATTCAGTCGCCGAAGACAATACCGATGCCTTTGGCGGCGGTGACGAGATCGCCTTGCGGATTGACCATTTTCGTGCCCCCGTGGCTGGTTTCCCCAACCACGCCCGAACCGACGACTTCTTCGATCGGAACCGGGGTCATTTTGTTGTTTTGAATGGCGACCATTTTCCCGAAATCACCCCGGGAAATCATGTCGACTGCGAAGGATCCGTATCGGGTTCCGAGCATGCGGTCGAAACAATTGGTCACCCCGCCGCGCTGGATGTAGCCCAAATTGGTGTTTCGGACTTCTTGTCCGGTCACCGGGCTCACCAAGGTCTCCAAGACTTTTGCGATCTGTTCGCCGGCTCCGCCAAGGCGGACGGTGTCGGGGCTGCCTTCGACGATTTTTTTCACCGTGACGTCCCCATCGATCGGACGGGCGCCTTCGGAGACGACGATGATCGAGAATTTGCTTCCCGAGCGGTAACGTTCGATGACACGATCGGCCACCTTGCGGATATCATAGGGAATTTCCGGAATCAGGATGATGTCCGCCGATCCCGAGATCCCGCCTTCCAGAGCCAACCAACCGGCGTTGCGGCCCATGACTTCGAGGGTCATGATGCGATCGTGAGAGAATGCCGTGGTATGCAAGGCGTCCAAAGCGTTGACGATATGGTCCAAAGCGGTGCGATAACCGAAGGTGATATCGGTGGCGGGAACGTCATTGTCGATGGTTTTGGGAATACCGACGATTCGGACCCCTTTGCGGGCAAAATCGCGGGCGCTCGTCAGCGTTCCGTCTCCGCCGATGATGACCAAAGCGTCAATATCGTGTTTCTTGAGGTTGGCGACGGCGACATCGGAAACGTCCTTTTTGACGTAGATCCCGTTCTCGTCTTTAACCCGATAACTGAACAGATTGTCCTTGTTGGAGTTTTTAAGAATCGTTCCGCCTTGATGGAAGATCCCGGACACCGTCTTGAGATCCATGTTGATGTATTCGTCTTTGTATAACCCGGAGTATCCTCCGAGAAATCCGACGACTTGATAATTGTATTTGAGAATCGCCGTCCGGACGACCGAGCGGATGACGGCGTTCAAACCCGAACAGTCTCCGCCCCCGGTCAAAAGGGCAATTTTTTTGATTTCTTGATTCATGGTCATTCACCTTTTTTTCTGTTTTCGCTATGAATTAATGTATCAAAACCGATGGGGTTTGTCAAATGAAATCGTTGTGAAGTCACGAGTCGGCTTTCAGCCGCAATTGGCCGCAAGCCGCATCGATGTCCCCACCCTGTTCTTTCCGAAGCGTGGCGGCGATGCCTCGTTTCATCAACCGATCGAAGAAAGCCATCGCCCGGGTCATGTCGGTCCGTTCGTAGGCGAATTCCCGCACTCGGTTGTAAGGAATCAGATTGACGTACGCATTCAATCCCCGAATTAGATCCGAGAGTTCGTCGGCGTGCGCCAAAGTGTCGTTGACGCCTTCCAAAAGCAGGTATTCGAACGTAACTCGCCTCGATGTCTTCTCAAAATAGACCCGGCAGGCATCGATGATTTCCGCCAAGGGGTAGCGTTTGTTGATTTTCATGAGGCGGGTTCTCAGTTCATCGTTGGGAGCGTGCAGGCTGATGGCCAAGTTGCTGCGGATCGGTTCCTCGGCATATTGTAAAATCCGCGGAACGATGCCGCAGGTGGACACCGTAATATGGCGTTGGCCGATCGCGAGGCCTTTGGCTTCGTTGATGATTCGAATGAATCGGATCACGTTATCGTAGTTGTCAAACGGTTCTCCCGTCCCCATGACCACGACATGGGTGACTTTGGTCAATGCGGCATCTTCCGCAGTCAAGACTTGCGCCACCAGTTCCCCGGGAGTCAAATCGCGTTGTTTCTTTTTCAAACCGCTGGCGCAGAAAGAACACCCCATGTTACACCCGACTTGGCTGGAGACGCACAGGCTCATCCCATAGTCTTGAATCATCAAAACGGTTTCGATCGACACTCCGTCGGGAAGGCCGAAGAGGAACTTTCTCGTTCCATCGGATGATATTTGGTGTTGCTTAATGTCCAAACGATCGATCGAACCGTTGTTTTCCAAAAATTGACGCAAGTCTTTCGACAAGTTGGTCATTTGGTCAAAAGACCGCGCTTTTTTGACATAGATCCAATCAAAAACCTGCGCGGCATTGAATTTTTTGAACCCTTGGGAGAGAAAGTAATCCCCCATCTCCGCAAGGGTGAATCCCAACAAATCCGTCACGGTATCACCAAGTTTCATTATATCATGAAACAGTGGGAGGTGTCGGTTTTATGAAATAAAAACGTTTTCTAATCTTTGGCCTTCCGACGAGAAATGATGATGGTCGTCAACGCAAAGAACACGAGGGCGGTCAAAACCAAAATCAATAGGTGGAGCCACACCGGAACCGTGTAGGAACCAAAGTTGAACGTCACGCCCATCTCCTCATCAAAAACCTTCAGGAATTGGGCCCCGATGACGTCCGGAGTGCCGAAAACCGTTTGGGCAGCTTCACCGACCATCACTTTGCGTAGCAAAACCCCGGTATGGGCGATGGGGAAACATTTGACCACCCATTGCACCGCGGGGGGAAGATTTCCGATGGCGACGTACACTCCCATGAAAAAACCGATGAGGGTCCCCATCAGGGTCGAGGCGGTTCCAAAAGCATTGGGGCTCTTAATAAAGGCAATCAAAAGAAAAATCAGGGCACTGCTGGCAAATACGGAGAGAGTGATGATGCCAAGAACCTTGAGCCAACCCAAAAGGGACAAAAGTTGTCCCCCGTAGACGAGGATATAACCTTCTCCGAGAATGAGGGTGAAAACGCTCATCATCCAACCGATGATCACGGAACTGAGAATATAACCAAGGACCAGTTGCCACCGTTTGATCGGAGAGACTTTAAAGTCTTTGTCGATATGCCTTGCTTGGTCGTCCACCATGGTCCCGAACGCCCCCATCGTCGTCGTGATCGATGCGGCGGCGGTGACGCCGGCGATGATCCAAGAGTCGATCAAAAAACGCATCGTGGCGGAATATTCCCCTAAACCGATCCGTTCCAAAGCCGATCCGTATCCCTCCACCCACATATTGCCCAAAAAGAGGGCGTAAAGGCCAATCATCACAAACACGCCCAGCAACGAGAAGAAAACGCTGGCTCGGTCACGAAAATAAAGCCGCAGATTGCGGAGAACCAGACGGTAGATCATTCGCGAATCTCCTTTCCGGTGATGCCGATGAAAGCATCATCCATCGTGCCGTTGAGCACCTGCAAAGAACCAATGTTCCCCTCTAGCAACCGGAGGATGGGCAGGGCATCGACGGTTCGGCCGATGTCGACAATCAACAAATCGCTCGCCTCGCGGAACGCAATGCCGTTGGTCTTCAGAAGATTTCGAACCGCATCGGCGTCAATGGGCTTGATTTGCAGGGAGTCGGTTGAATATTTCTCCTTCAGTTCGGCGGGCGTTCCCTTGGCGGCAATCAAGCCGTCATCGATCACGACGACGTAATCCGCCATTGCCGCTTCTTCCATGTAATGCGTGGTAAGAAAAACGGTCATTCCGTGTTCCTTCTGCAGTCCTTCAATGGTTTTCCAGACATTTTTTCGGGTTTGAGGATCCAGACCGGTCGTCGGTTCGTCCAAAAACAAAATCTTCGGGTGATTGACCAAGGCGCGAGCGATGTCCGCGCGCCGACGTTGTCCGCCCGAAAGCGTTCCGAACCGCCGGTTGGCAATGTTTAGGATGTCGGTGGTCCGCATCGCCGATTCAATGGCGGCTTCCAAAGTGTTCTTTTCCATCGGATAAAAACTTCCGCGGGTCTGCAGATTTTCGCGCACCGTCAACAACGGATCGAGCACGCTCTCCTGAAACACGATGCCGATCTCCTCGCGGATTTTCCCGTCGTCTTTGTCGACTTCATGCCCGTCGACGATGATGGTCCCCGCATCTTTTGTCAGCAACGTGCAAACGATGTTGATCGTTGTCGACTTTCCCGCCCCGTTGGGTCCCAAAAAAGCGAATAACTTGCCCGCTTCGACATAAAAATCAATGCCTTTGACCGCTTGAACGGATCCGTAGTTCTTTTTGAGACCGTGAACCTCAATGATTTTTTCCATATTCTGTCTCCCGTTCCAAAACGGATTCATTATATCATCCTCCTCGGGAAGAAAAAAGAGGAGTAAATGAAAAAAACAGCCCCGCGAGAGGCTGTTTCGGATTCAGACCCGTTGGACCGCTTGGAGTTCGGTTCCCAACGCTTGGACGATTTTTCCCGTCCACTGATCGATCTCGGCAGTTTCCAGGGTTTTGGAAAAATCCTGGAAGGTCAGCGACAGCGCGACGGATTTTTTGCCGTCGGCGATTTTGTCGCCTTGATACAAATCGAATACGCGGACATCGATCAAGGTTTTCTTGCCCGCTTTCCGAACGACATCCAAGATGGATTGCACCGAGATTTTTTGATCT
>JAKLGB010000002.1:0-4996 GCA_022710895.1 Bacillota bacterium | reverse complement strand
TACCAAAACGGCGATATCCCGGGTGACAAACGGATACTTGGCGATTTCCTGCATTTTTTCATTGCGTGCGGAACCCTGATGAAGTCGTTCCATATCGAGTTCGAACACGAAGGTGTCGGGTAGATTTCGCTCCGCTTGGGTGAGAGGATGCAACTTGCCGATTTTTCCGAGAACGATGTCGCCTTGAACAATCAACGCGGAAATCCCCGGATGGAAACGCGAGTTCTCTTCTTTTAACACTTCGAACCGGACATGACGGATCCCCACGCGGTCGAACAAGGCTTCGAGCAACCCTTTGACGACGAAGAAATCAAAAGCATCCGTCTTTCCTTGCCAAAGGGATTCCTGATAAGTTCCCAAAAGCACTCCGGAAACCCATTCGGTTTCCCCTTCGATCGCATACCCTTTTCCGATTTCAAACAAGGCCACGCGGTCGGCTTTTCGAGAGACGTTGTAGGCCGCGACCTCCAGCATCGAAGGCAGAAGGGAATGTCGGAGAAAACTGCGATCCTCGATCATCGGTTTGGCGATCCGCACAGGGGGGGTGCTGGCGGTCGAAAACGCGGAAGCCTGAGATTCCGTCACCAAAGAATAGGTATAGGTCTCATCCAAGCCAAGATCGATCAACGTGTTGCGAAGGAGACGGCGAAACCGTTGAAACGGTGTCAGGAAACCGGTAGAGACCAAACGCGGTAAAGTGGTCGGAATGACGGCGAACCCGTGGATCCGGACGACTTCTTCGATCAAATCCTGATAAGTGACAATGTCCGGTCTTCGGGTCGGGGCATCGACGATTAATTGCCCTCCGGAAACAAGGTAGGTGAAATGAAGACGATCGAACACCCCGGTCAGGTCGGACATCTTGTATTCATATCCGGTCACGCGATTGATTTGTTCGAGGGACAAGGTGATATGACGGGGAATGAGGCTATTGTTTTCAAAAAAGGAGATCCCCTTCAATATGGATCCGCCCGCCAAATGACGGAATAACTGGGCGGCGCGGTCCAAAGCCAGCCGGGTACGGTTGGGATCCAACCGGCGTTCGAAACGCACCGAAGACTCGCTTCGCAAGTCGAGGCGATCGGAGGTCTTGCGGATCCGGATCGGATCAAAAGTCGCCGATTCCAACAAAATGGCGGTGGTTTGTCCGTCGATTTCGGTTTCCGCTCCGCCCATCACACCGGCCAGAGCGATGGGTCGGGTCCCATCGGTAATGACGAGATCCCCGGCCACCAAAAGGCGAGCCTTCCCATCCAAGGTAAGGATCGTTTCACCGGCGTACGCTTCGCGGACGACGATGGTATCGGTCCCCAGTTTTCCGAAATCGAAGGCATGAAGGGGTTGACCATATTCCAACATGACATAGTTGGTGATGTCCACGACATTGTTGATCGGACGGATTCCGGCCGCAATCAATCGGGCCTTCATCCACATCGGACTTTCACCGATCCGGACCCCACGGATGATTCGGGCGTAATAAGACATGCAGGCGGGGGTATCCGTTACGACCCGGACCGGGTTTCGTTCGGAATCTTCGTCGACATGCGGATCCGGGAGACGGAGTTCGGTTTCCAGCATGGCGGACACATCATGGGCAATTCCCAAAACGGACATGAGATCGCCGCGATTGGGAGTGAGATCCAAATCGATGACAGTATCGTCGAAGCCGAGAGCCTTTAAAGCGTCGGTTCCGGGTCGAACGGCTTCGGAGAGGACGTGAATCCCTTCTTCGGAATGGTATTTCCGTTCGATTCCCAATTCGTCCAGAGAACAGATCATCCCGTGGGATTCTACGCCCCGGATTTTCGATTTTTTGATTTTGAAGTCGCCGGGAAGCACCGCGCCTTCCAAAGCCACGACGACGGTCTGTCCCGCATCGACGTTCGGGGCTCCGCAAACGATTTGCAGGATCTTGTTATCACCCACGTCGACGGTGCAGACATGCAAATGGTCGGAATCCGGATGCGGAACGCAGGTTTCTACATGTCCGATCACCAAATGGATCGCGCGGACCATCGGTTCGAGACTTTCGACTTCCGCACTCATCAAATTGAACTTGGCGGCTAAGGACTCCGGAGTCAAGGGAATATCTACAAATTCTTGGAGCCATTGGATCGATGTCTTCATCTTAATCCCTCCTCACTTGAACTGGCGGTTGAACCGCAGATCGTTGGTAAAAAAGGCTCGAATGTCGTCAATGCCGTATTTCAGGATGGCAAGCCGCTCCACTCCGACCCCGAGGGCAAAGCCTTGGTACTTGGTTTTGTCGTATCCGGTGGCTTCCAAAACGGCGTTATTGACCATGCCTGCCCCGAGGATTTCAATCCATCCGGTGTGTTTACACATCGGGCAACCTTTGCCATGGCATTGATAACAGGAAATATCCACTTCGACGCTGGGTTCGGTGAAGGGGAAATAGGAAGGACGCAACCGAATCTGCCGATCATCCCCGAACATTTTCCGCGCGAGCGTCAGCAAAGTCCCCTTAAGATCGGCCAAAGTGACATACTCGTCGACGACGAGAGCTTCGATCTGGGTGAACTGGTGCGAATGGGTCATGTCGTCTTCATCGCGTCGGTAGACTTTTCCGGGGCAAATGATCTTGATCGGTTTTTTTCCGCCGTTTTCCAAAAGGGTACGGACTTGGACCGGGGAAGTGTGTGTCCGCAGCAGCAACTCATCGGTGATGTAGAAAGTGGCCTGCATGTCGCGGGCAGGATGTGATTTGGGTAGATTGAGCATTTCAAAGTTATAGAGATCCTGTTCGATTTCCGGGCCTTCCTTGACGGTATAACCCATGCCGATGAATAGATCTTCCACTTCTTCGATGATCTGATTGATCAGATGTTTCGATCCCATGGGAATGGTCCGGCCGGGAAGGGTGACATCAACCGCTTCGTTGGCCAGTTTTTCCGCGACACGACGGTCTTCCATTTTCTGACGGAAACTCTCGATGACATCATTGATGCGGTTTTTGGCCTCGTTTACGAGTTGACCGAAAGCCGGTCGTTCTTCGGGAGTAAGGTTTTTCATCGCCGACATCCATTCGGCCACGACGCCTTTTTTTCCCAGATATTTGGCTTTGAGATCGGCAAGATCATTGGGCGTGACGACTTGGGTCAACGCTTCATGGATGGCGGCCAAAGCTTGTTCGAGTTGTTTTTTGATTTCCATGACAAACCTCCTGAAAAAATAAAAAATCGTCCTCGAAAGGACGATTGGTTAACCGTGGTACCACCTTTGTTCCAGATGACTGGCACTTGAGCCGTTAACGCCGGCGAACGGAGGTGATTGGCCCCACTCGGAAGATGAATTCGTCCGGAGCGATCGGGGGCGTTCTCAGCCGCGGCGTCCCTCTCTGTACCATCGTGGTTCCGGATTACTGGTTCTTCGTCATCGATTTGTATGCGGTTATTATACCACAATCATGTAAAATAGCAACCTCAATTCCGACGATTCGCAAAAATCGCCAGCAAACGCAGAATTTCCAAATAGATCCAAACCAACGACACCATCAGTCCCAAAGCCAAAACCCAACCCAGACGGGAATCCGCTCCGGCCTCGACCGCATTCTTGATGTTTTCAAAATCGAGAAACAGGTAGAAACAGGCCAAAAGCGTAGTAAGGATCGACACGAGGAAATAAAACGGTCCGGAGAAGGGGACGAACAAACTGATCAGTCCCATCAAAATGACCGTAATCATCGCCACCACGAGGATGGAGGCGAAGCGTTGGTTGACCTTGATGATATTGAGAGAATATAACAACATCATCACCAACAAAACGATGACCGTCGTGGTCAGGGCGGTAGGTACGATTCCCTCATAAAAAGAAGCATAGAGCAGGGATACGATGCCCAAGACCAAACCTTCGCAAACAGCATACAAGATTCCGAAGAACGGAGCCAAGCGGACGTTTCGGGTCCCGGCGATGACGCTGATGAAACCGACGATGATCGCTCCGATCAACAGTCCGGGAGAAAAACTGTCCAGTTGGAAAATCGCATACATCGCCGAAGCCGCGGCCACGGCAATCAGAAGGATAGTCCGGATCGCGACCCCGGAATAGGTCACGGGACGTTCAGAGAACGTCGCTTCTTGGAGGGTCCGACTGCGGTAGATTGGGTTTGAACTGCGTAATCTCATCATTAACACGTCCTTATCAAGTCACATTATACGGTAGAAAGATGAAGAAAATGTGTTTGAAGCAAGTATATTTACTCACAGATCAAACAAGGACATCTGACTTTCTTCGACCAAACCCTGAAAAGCTCCGAGTTCATCCAAGCGGTCGAATAAAGTTTTGGAGATTTTGGTTCGGGATTTGACATCTTCCTTGGACAAAAACGGCTTCTCCGAACGAGCGGCGATGATCGAACTGGCGACGTTCTGCCCGAGGGAATCAACGACCGTGAACGGCATCAGCAACGATTTATGGTCGGAAGTGATCAGAAAATCCGAAGCCGACGAACGATGGACATCGACCGGGGCGAACGTGAATCCGCGCTTGTACATTTCCAAGGCCAATTCCAAGACCGTCACCAGATTTTGGTCGCGATCCGTGGCTTCGTTGCCCATCTGCCCGATTTCCTCCAACCGGCGCTTGATTCCCGCTTCTCCGCCCATAAAGGCAGCGACGTCAAAGACGGCGGCGCGTTTGGAGAAATAGGCCGAGTAAAAATAGATCGGCCGATACAGTTTAAACCAGGCGATGCGCATCGCCATCATCACGTAGGCGGTCGCATGGGCTTTGGGGAACATGTATTCGATCTTTGAACAGGACCAGATGTACCACTCCGGCACTTGGGATTGCCGCATCAAGTCGGCGTATTTGGACCATTTTTCGGGGTTGGTGGGGGCTTTGCCTTTTCGGACGAATTCCATGATTTCAAAGGCCATCGTCGGCTGCATCCCATATTTGATCAAGTCGATCATGATGTCGTCTCGACATCCGATGATGTCCTTGAAGTCCACGCGTCCGAAGTCCTTCCGCCGAC
>JAKLGB010000019.1 GCA_022710895.1 Bacillota bacterium | reverse complement strand
TCCGGCGTGGCGGGGTTGTCTTCAAACGCAAGGTTATTGATGATCGATGGGCCGAAATCCACGTCTTCGAAGTTCGAAATTCCCAAAGCCCGAACCGCCTTGAAAATCGCTCGGATTTCGGTTTCTTCAACGACGGCCACTCCTTCGGCATCGACGAGAATCGTCTCTTGCACAGAGGAAGGAACCACAAGAATGTCCCCCATTTCCAGGAGGTATTTTCCGATGGTCCCCTTGATGACCAAAGAGGAAAGCAGGGTGTTGATTTCCGTGTCCGAAAGATTCAGCACGGCGGCGATATCGAAGTCGATCTCCTGACAGTCGGGCTCGACTTCCAGGTCACAGGTATTGAAATGGATGATCAGTTTGATCGCTCGGACAGTGTTTTCCAATTCTTCGGCGGAAAGGTAGGTTTTCCCGACTTCCAAACCCGCATCGGGAACCACGATGACCGTGGTTCCGAGATCCATCGATTTTAATAATTTCGTGATGGTGGCTCGGATGACGATGGAAGCTACGAGATCGTTGATTTCCAAAGATTCGTCAACATTCTCCGTGGCGGGATCGTCTTCGAGGTCGATTTCGTTCAAAGTGGAAGCACCGAGGTTTTCGATGTCCTCCATCGAATCGATGCCCAACGTTTTGACGGCTTTGAAAATCCGTTTGATTTCCTCGCGACTGACGCAGGCAACAAAGATTTGGTCTTGGTAGATATCGCCCAAGGCCTCATCGGGCACGACAAGAATCGATGCTTCCGCTTCCGCTCCGGTCATGCTGTAGAGAAGATGGCCAACGGTGGCGGAAAGAATGTCGGAATCCAACAACGTATCCATGTCGTCGCTGCCCAATGTCAACGCTTTGTTGATGTCGATTCCGGTTTCTTGGCAGACGGTGTCATCGACATCACAGGCCAGATTGGCACTCAATACCTTGGCGGATCCGACCAATTTGACGAATTCGGTTTTCAGAATATACCCGTTCTCGTCCAAAACCGTGTCGGGGATGACCAGATCAAATTCCCCAAGATCCTGCGACATCAGAAGATCCGAAAGCGTCGCCACCAAAACCGCGGATCCGAAAATGGTGTCGACATCATCCATGTTCAAATCGCCGATCAATCCCAACAATTGCGTGGGATTTTCTCCGATGGTGGCAAAATCGATTTCGGAATCGGCGGCAATCGTAAGCATGGCTTCCAATGCCAGCAAAATGTTGCGCAATTCGCCGTTGGCGATCAAGTTGCCTTCGTTGTCGTATTGATCCAACCACAGGATTCCCGCGGGCACTTTGATCAGACTGAGTTCGGCGATTCCGGCATTGCCGGAAAGGATGTTGATCAGGGTATGGGTCATGATTTTGGAATCGAGAACCAATTCAAAATCGATTCCCGCCACCGCTTGGAGAATGACTACGTAATTTTCCGAAGTGACATCCCCGATGGTGACCCCGGCATCGAGAACTTCGCCGAGGACCGCCCCGATGGCGACGAACTCCGCCACCCAATCCATATCCGCGGGGACAACGACGATTGCCTGGACCCCGGCCATTTCGATGAGCGGAGTGATGGCGACGGCGGCGGCCAAAGTAATCAATTGCGATTCCGAAACAGAACCAAAGAAATCGCGGATCGTCTCACCATCCAGCGTGACCGTCTCATAATCGAAACCATCCGGTTCAAAGGCTCCCGCCAAGTCGGCGATTTCGTAGAGCGTGGCGGCGATGACGCCGAGGTTTTCCAACTCCGCCTGCCAATCCATCGCGTATAAAGTTTCCCGGGGGAGTTCGATTTCGATGTCAGAATATTCGGCGGCAAATTCAATACCCAGTGGCAAGAGCGAGGTGACCAGATCGGATTGGGCGAGTTTGTTGAAAACGCCGACGATTTGCTCGGTGGTGAGGCTGCCCAAATCCGGGTTTTCGACCAATCCGGAATCAATCGCCATCCCCGCGAGTTCCGCAAAGACCGACAGTTCTTTACGCAGTGAAACCTGGACGACCGGAGATTCGGGGTCCAGGGCATTGGCTTGATAATCAAAAGACAAAACTTCATCGAAAAGGTAGAGCGACAATTCCATTTCTTCCCCGCCGGCTGCGGGCATCGTCAGTTGGGAAGCGAATTGCACGATCCAGTTGTTTTGGTAAGCCTGAACAAAATCGGTGATCATCGCCACCGACTCCAGCGCTTCCGGAGGCAGCAACGGCGCTTCTTCCGCCAGGGGAATGAGGGAATAACTCAATTGCCGCATTTCTTGACGCGGCATCGTCAGCACGATTTCTTCGGGGTCGGGTTCTTGATCGGGCAGAAAGCTGACCATGCTGGCGGCGATGCTCATGAATCCGCCCAACATGATTAGGGTGACGAAAACCGAAACCGCTCCGCCCAGAAGCCCAAACAACGCTCCCAAACCCCGGTTTTTTGAACCATATTTCTCATCCAGTTTCCTTCTGGGCATGAAGATCGCCTTCAGGATTCCGCAAATCAGTTTATATACGACAAAGATTATGGTAAAATATAGCAAAGTCCATACCAGTTTCAGTACGAAGATGCCCAATCCGTCCGCCAGCAGCAACAATTGCTCGTTGGTCGTCATCGACCCGAGGGTCTCCCCCAAACGGTTGGAGATCACGAGCGGAAGTGCCTGTGACAAGGAAGTGATTCCGGCGAGTTCCGGCAAGAATCCCGACAACCATCCGCCCAGTTGGGGAATCTGTAGATTCCATAGGAAATCGACGGCGATATTGATCGTCAGAAAAAAAGCGACATAGAAGAGAACGGTCGTCACGAATGCGAACAGCTCTTTCTTGAAGCCTCGCAGGAACCCGAAGACCAATCCAAATCCCAAAATGGCATAAAAGCTGATGTTTAGGTATAATGCGATGTCCATATTTGCGGGCAAGGTCATATGAATCCCTCCAACGGGTAGCATCCTTTTTCCAAAATCATATACTTTCATTATAAACCATTTATCCGGGATTACAACGCCCTCGCGCGAGGAACCCCGAAAAATATCCCGTTTTTTTTCCTTTTGCGGTATTTCCGCAAAGAAAGGAGAGTGCGCATGCGCCGAATCGGTTTGACCGCTTTGTTGTTGGTTTCCGTCTTCATGGCTTCCGGATGCGCGTTTTTGACTTGGGATCCCGCTTCGACAACCCTTACCGCCACCGTCCGAACCACCACCGGATTCACCACGCTATCCCCCGGCGGAACGATCACCGTCGTCGCTTCCGACTATGGCAAATACCCCGCCTACCAATCGCCCGCCTATGATTTGACCGACGTCCAAGTCTATAATGACCATTTGTTACAGACGCGCGACGACATTATCGCGGCCAACATCCAGGTGTCCGCCACGATGTACCAAACGGTCGTGATTCTTCCGGGAATCACGCGAACGGTCGTTTCCCACGCGACTTCGGGATCGGGAGTTCTGTTTGCGGAGGATGAGGATTTTTATTATGCTCTCACCAATTTCCATGTCCTCGATCCGGGAAACGACGATCCCGTGTACCAAATCATGGCTTTTGGCGACACGATTCCCGCCGCCGCGACGATGGTCTGTTTCGACAGGGCCTTGGATCTGGCCGTTCTGCAATTTGAAAAAGCCGGTCGCACCCAACCGCGACTGATCGATTGGACGACGCGGCTGTCCCGCAAAATCAATGAAGGCGAATTGGTCCTAGCCGTCGGCAATCCCGAAGGTCTGGAAAACAACGTCACATTCGGCGAGTTCGTCCGTTTCGTTTCGGTGGAAGATTATTCCTATCCCGTGATCCAGCATTCGGCCACGATCGACAACGGTTCCAGCGGCGGTGCGCTGGTGGATGTCGACGGAATCCTCGTGGGCATCAATACCTGGGGTTCGGAAACCGACCCCCTGAAATCCTTCGCCATCCCTATTTATTTGGTTTACGTCTTTCTTTATAACAACGGTTTTTGCCAACCATGAAAACGGTGCGGTTCCCGCGGGAATCGCACCGTTTTTCATTGGATTTCAATTTCGATTTTCAGTTCGGGATGTCCCTCCGAGCGCAAGGTGACCCAGCCTTTTCCGGGTGAAACGGTACGGACATAGAACCCCGCACTTCCCCCCACGAGCGGAAAACTTGTTGGGCCCAAAGGCGCCAACTCGGGCGAGACTTCGGCCTCCACGACATCATGGGCATAAGGTAAGACATTGCCAAACTCGTCCCGGAGCGAAACGACGATCCGGGTTGCTTCATAGGTCGCCCGAGGAACGAGGACGGGATCGTCGACGGCCGCGACCAACGTGGCCTTGCGGGCGGGTCCTTTCGTGACCGTCTTGACGAGGACATCGTCGATGTACCCTTCATAAACGTAAGTCGAACCTTCTTTTCCCCAATCACCGATGTACTTTCCGTACAACATCTCCGCGTCGCGGAACGAGAATTGCTTCGTCCCGGTCAGCCATAATGCCCGCAGTTTGTCTTTCAAGGGCAGTTTCATGCCATAGCGCTGGAAAGCCACCAGCGTTTTTTTGATTTGAGCGGCCACGCCCGGACGCCAACGCTCGTTGTCCCGGATTTGGGTTCCGTAGTAATCGTCGACGATCACCGGGGGATTGGGAACGGCAGGATAGGTCTCCCAGTCCCCGTAAAACGTATCGATGTAAAGACCGTTGCGATACACTTTGACATAATCGCAGTTGGTGAAGATGACCGTGGGCGGAATCCGGCTGCCGGAATAATCGCCCATCGCCATGTTGGAGGCCACCACGAGGACCGGCGTCTTCCGCTGCTGGCTGGCATAAACGGCGGCCGCATATTTGGGAATCCGGAACATGTCCATCACGCCGTGATAACAGATCCGGTCGCCTGAACCGAACTCGATGTGCGTGTTGTAATCGTTCATGCACCAAGCGATCGCTCCGCAAGCATCTTCATGTTGGAAATTGTCGTCCATCACGCGCAAGTGGCGGAGCGCTTGCTCGAGCCGTTTTCCTTCATGGTCGATCGACTTGGTCGGAAAGATATGGCCGTTGTTTTCGGTGACGAGATACGGGGCTTTGACTTTGGTGACCGTGATCGGCCGAACCAAGCCGGGATTGTCGCCGGTATGGGAGAAGTCATTGTAGGTGTAAACATCTTCGAGGAGATGGCTGCCTTTGAAGTTGCGGACACCGCCGGTTTGACGGGAATCGTCCAAGGCGTGGGCGATGTCATTGGTCTTTTGATAGAATTCGTCATCATCGGGAGACTCGTTGATGCGGACCCCCCAAAGGATGATGGCGGGATGATTGAAGTGGGTGGTGATCATGTCGGTCAAATTCCGGTACGTCAACTCTTTGAAGTGCTCATTGCCGATATATTGCCACCCGGGAATTTCCTCAAACACCAAGAGTCCGATTTCGTCGCACCGGCGGATAAAATGATCGCTTTGCATATAGTGCGAGGTGCGGACGATGTTGCAACCCAACTCGAATTTGAGGATTTCCGCATCCCGTTCCTGAACCCGCCGTGGCATCGCAAAGCCGACATGCGGCCAACTTTGGTGGCGATTGAGCCCGAACAATTTGATTTTGCGGTTGTTGAGAATGAAACCTTCCGTCGTGAAACGGGCGGTACGAAACCCGAACTTGACGGAATAGCGATCCAAGGTTTCTCCTTCACGGCGAAGGGACAAGACGGCCTCATACAAGTTCGGATGATCCAAATCCCAGCGGCGGATGTCGGAAATAACCGTCTGGAAACTGAATTCACCGCTCACTTTTCCCTCGCCGTCTTGGGTGAAAACGACGGTGTCCCCGGTCCGGACTTCGATGGTCCATTCGGCATCCATTTCATTCTTGTCGGCCAAAAGCGCCCGCAGATCGAACAACATTTCGGTGTCCAAAAGGCTGGGAGCTTCCATGGTTTTCACGAACAACTGCTGGATGAACTGTTGCGGGCGGACTAAAAGAGCCACTTCGCGGTAAATTCCCCCGTAACAGAGATAGTCGACGACGTTTCCAAACGGCGGGATATCCTTGATTTCCCGCGAATCGACCTTTACGAACAGCCGGTTTTCTTCTCCGAAGCGGAATCGGTCGGTGACTTCGAACGAAAACGGGGTGAATCCCCCTTCGTGCTCGCCGACCAAGTCGCCGTTGAGGTAAACCATGCAAGCGGTCATGACGCCGCCAAACCGTAAAAACAATCGATTCCCGCGATCCGTTTCCGGCAGCCGCAGTGTCCGTTCGTACGAGGAAACGAATTGGTAGTCCGTTTCGTTGAAATGGTGGAAGGGGAGCGGATGGTTGGTATGCGGAAGGTCGACGGTTTCCACCCCTTCAGCGGGCAATCCCGTGGTTTCCCAACCGGGTTCATAAGCGGGCCGGAACCCCCAGCCAAAATTCAAATCTTCCTGTCTTCTCATATCAAGACTTCCTTTCTGCACGAAGATGATAGATGCGCGAACCGAAATCCCCCATCAGTCGCACTTGGTCATTATAGCCGGTGCCGATGAAAGGTTGTTTGGGGATGAAACCAAACGATTGGAGCAAGTCCCCTTCCACCCGCAGATCTTCCGTTTCCGCGCTCATCAGATAGCGGTTGGACAAAGCATTGAAGAGCATTCCGTCGGCACGGAGCCGGATCGGAAGGGCGTGGCGGACCAAATCTCCGAACGTACGGAGATTGAAATACTGTGGCCGGTTGCGGATTTGGAAGGTTTTTTTTGCATCCAGACCGGGAATTTGGATTTTTTGAAGCGGTCCGTTCGGACGGGCCAGGACTTGGTAAACCCCGACGAGGGCTTCGTCGCCTTGGGCGCTGGAAACCATCCACAGACACTCGTTGCCCGAAAACGGGGAAGCCATTCGCGTAAATTTCCCGAATTGCAACAGATGACGGTGTTCTTTATAAAAGGCGATTTGCTTGCGGATCACCTTTTTTTCGAACGGATTGCAGCGTGTGAGATCCAGTTCGTATCCCAGTAATCCGAAGATTGCGGTGTTGAACCGGGTTTCCAACGGAGTATTTCGGATCGTTTGCATGTTGGGCACCGCGCTCACATGCGCGCCCATCGTCGACAAGGGGTAAACCATCGAAGTCCCGTATTGGATGTACAGTCGTTCGATGCCGTCGGTATCGTCGGAAGTCCATGTCTGTGGCATGTAATACAGCATGCCCAGATCGAAACGGTTCCCCCCGCTGGCACAGGATTCGAACAAAACCCGGGGAAAACGCCGTTTCAAACGGGCAAGGAGATCGTACAACCCGAGCACATACCGATGAAAAAACTCACCTTGGCGTTCGGGACCGAGCGGAAGGGAATACATATCGCTGAAATTGCGGTTCATGTCCCATTTGCAATAGGAGACTCCGCCCGCATCAAACACCCCCGCGAGGGCATCGAACAGGTAGTCGCGCACCGCCGATTGAGAGAGATCCAGAATCAGCTGATTTCGGCCTTTGCTGGGAACCCGATCCGGAAGCCGGATCACCCACTCGGGGTGGGCGCGGTAAAGATGACTGTCTTCGCTCACCATCTCGGGTTCGACCCAAATTCCAAAGTCAAGGCCCATCCCCCGAATTTTGGCGGCTAATCCCCCCAGACCCGAAGGCAGTTTCCGCGGATTCGGGGTCCAATCCCCCAAAGAAGTCGTGTCATCATCGCGTTTTCCGAACCACCCGTCGTCCAAGACGAAGAGTTCGATGCCAAGCTTTTTTGCGGTTCTGGCAAGACGCAAAAGCTTGGCTTCCTTAAAATCGAATCCCGTTGCCTCCCAATTGTTGAGAAGAATCGGACGATCCTTCTGTTGCCAAGCGGGATCGATCACGTGGCGATTGATCAATTCATGGAGATTTTGGCTCATCCCGGATAGACCGTTTGCGGAAAAGGTCAAAACCGATTCGGGTGTGACGAATGAATCATTTGGTTCCAAGTTCCATTCGAAATCGAAGGAGTTGATGCCCATCAAAATCCGTAGCAATGAATGGGGATTGACCTCGGCCGTGGCCTCGAAATTGCCCGAATAAACAAGGGAAAAACCGTAGCATTCCCCGACCTGCTCATCGGTGTGTTTGCGTCGCAGGGCAAAAAACGGGTTGTGATCGGCGGAAGATACGCCTTTTTTGGAATCGATCCGGACCGTTCCGAACAGCAACGGGCGGCTATGGAGGTGCCGCTCGCGGATCCAAGCCCCATCCAACGTCAGGAGTTCGAAATCGGCTTCGGGGAAATCCAGATTCAGGCTCATCGCCTTATCGATTCGAACCGGGTTTTTACCGTTCCGGATCACCGCTCGGCGAGCGATGCAGTCGACGGAGGAAAAAACGGTATAGAGCAAGTCGACTTCCAGATCGGCGACTTCGTCCCGCATCGTTACTTTGAGGGTTTCGCTGGCTGTTCCAGAGGCATCGAAAGTTTCCGGCATTTCCGGGAAATGCGGTTTGAGAGAAAGGATTTCGTGGGAACGATAAGTGAAATCCGTCACTCTGGATCCGTCCCGAAGCCGGAAGTGGAGCATCGGATCGCGAAAATCGCCTTTTCCGCAGGTAGACAGTTCCAGAGGGGTCATGTTGAGGGAAAAGGTTTTGTCCTTTTCATCATATGCCACCTGAGATCCCACTTCGAGGGGATGTTTCATCACCAATTCGGTAATCGAGTCGACGGTACTGACCGCGGACCCGTAATATCGGTGTGAAAGGTGACCGCTGGGAAGGATTTGAAAGATATACGAGGTATGGTCGGTGGCGAGATGGAACCATCGGCCGTTTTCTGCGAATCGGATCATGCGTATCCTCCTTGAGCCTATCGGAACAATCACAAAAAATAGAACAGACGATCCAAATGGATCGTCGGGATACTTCTTTTTACTTTTGCGGAAGGCGGTCGGTGTAAAGAATAAACTGCTTGAAATAAGGCACGATGACCACCCATACCAACAACACGGTGTACCCGATCTGCAACACCACCGACAAAATCAAGAGCCAGATTTCCGGAGCCAGGGCTTGAGAGAGAATCGTGTCGATCAAGACTCCCGACAAAAACGCGGGGGAGACGATGAGCCAATACTGGAAACCCTCGGGAATGATCCCGTTGCTATAGAGAATCGGGGAAATCGAAAAAACAACGATATAAGCCAAATACGACAACGACAGAATTCTGCTGCTCTTGGCGATGATCGAGAGCGATATTCCGACGACGATGTGGAGAACAACTCCCAGCACATAGGCCAGAAACAGCAAGAAATAATTGACGTCGATGTCGTTGGAAAAAGCGTCCCGACGCAACAGCGACCCGATGACGAATCCGGCAAACGGAATCAGTTCGACGATCGTCGCCGAAACAATTTTCGTCGCCACCACGGACAACGTCGGGGTCGAGGGGGAAATGAGGTGAGAAACCGTCCCTTCTTCACGTTCGATGAAAAGCGAAATCGAAAAGATGATCACCGGGAGGATGAACAGACTGATGTACAGGAAATTGGTCGCAAAACCGGGAAAGAAGATCATCGACATTCCGAAAAGGAACGTCAGGGCGAGCACGAAATAGATGATTCGGTAGCGGAACAACCGTTTCAGGTCGTCCCACACCAAGCCGAAAAAGGATTTCATCGGAGTCAACTCCCTCATGGTTGGGATCATGGCTTCGGCGCTCTTCCGCACTCCCGGAAAGCGACGACGGACAACGGCAGGATTTCACCGTTTACAGGTATATTTTACTTCTTCCGCCCCATTTCGGCAACAACCTCCGGCGTTTTTCCGGTTTTTGCGCGTTTTTGGAACGAAAATCGCCAATAGCGACCCTTTTTAGCGGAATTTTTTCCGAATTTTGGGGCCGAGAATCGGTTTCAACTCATCCCAATCTCCGGGATTTTCGAATTTCCCGAGATCGACGACATACGATTTTCGGCTCACATCCACGAGGAGCAACAACTGCTTCTTGACGCTGACCTTGGCCTGGAGGATCTCGATGTACTTCAATTCGTGATCGCGGTTTCCGACGATGAGGATCCGGTCATCCAAGAAGGTGTAGTTTTGGGTGAACGGCCGGGTCACGAGCGGACTTTTCTTCAATTGGCTCGCCGCGGTGATTTTTTGGATCACGATCGTCATCAGCAAATACAAAAGGACGAAACCCACCATCATCAGTGCGGTCGGCCAATCGCCTTTGATCCAGGAATAGATGCCAAAGCCCACCGCGAAGACGGCGATGATCGAGAAGTTCTTCACCAAAAAATCGATGAGATAAAACTGGTTGTATCGGACCAAAAGGTCTTTGTCATAACGGGTGTGATTACGGTATTCCATACGTTTCTCCTATAGATTGAATTTTTTGAAAACGAGCGGATAGAGTCCGATGCCGGCAAACACCATCGCGGAATAGCGAATGAAATCGAAACCGAGGCCGAAAAATGCCTGCAGATAATCCCCGGTCCCCAAATCTCCGTCCCCGGTCGGAACGATCAACTGAAACACGACTTTGAGCCCTTCTTTCAGCCCTAGCAACAACACCAATCCCAATACCAGTCGGACGATGTTTTTCCACCAGACGCGATGGTTGACAAAATTCACCCGGCGCTCTTCGAAACGAATTCCGAGCACAAAGCCCAAAAACGCCGCGGTCATCTTGACCAATCCTTCGAGTTTATCGTAAAAATTGCCTGCGTCCGTCAGATCGCCCATCGCCCCGATCGTCAGGCGACCGACCACCAGCATGATGACCATCAGAACCAATGAACCGATGAGGATGACATCATACCGTTTCCGCAGATCTCCGGTTCCTCGAGTCAGCCGATCCATGCCCCAGGCAATGCCGATGCCAAGGACGGCCGCAACGAGAACGTCGGTGAGATAATGGGCTCCCAAATACATGCGACTGAGGGCGACCATTCCGATAATGACGGAAGAAACGATCGTCAACCAGCGTTTCTTGACGCGCAAGGAAGTGGCGGCGAACACGGTGGCCGCCCCTTGGGTATGACCGCTGGGAAAGGAAAACCCGGTCGCCGTCTCGCCGCGAAGGTTGGCCACGGTGGCGTCCGCGACAAACGGACGGGGCCGTTGAAATCCCAATTTGACGACGCTGTTGACGATTTGCGACAGGAAAACGGTCAACCCCAGATATTCGCCCATTTTTTTATGATAGCACCAATAGACAAATCCCATTAAGGCAATGAGAATGGCTTCTTCTCCGAACATCGTCCACAGATTGAAAAAATCTTTCCAAAACGGAATTCCCCAAGATTGCATCCAATGGATGAGATCCAACTCGAATTGCATTGTTCATTCCTCCTTCAAGATATATCGTTCGATTGCTTCTCCCACCCCGTCGAGACGGTTGGAAGCGGTGATGCGTTTGGCAACGGCTTTAACCGCCGGTTTGGCATTGTCCATCGCGATTCCCAACCCGGCGAAAGATAACATCGCGATATCGTTTTCTTCGTCCCCAAAGGCCGCAACTTCTCCGGCGGGAATGCCGAGAATCCCGCACAGGTGGGCCAAGGCGGCCCCTTTGGAACCTTCCTTATGAACGAATTCCAATAAGTGCGTCGAACTTTTGAAAATGGTGTATCGGCGTTCAAATTCGGAGGGGATTGCCGCCCGGAAAGCGTCAAGCGGTTCGGGGGCGGCCAAAACAAGGACTTTGAATACTTCGTCTTCGCCTGCGTATTCCGAAGCAACGATTCGTTCCGCCCGCGCCATCCGTTCCGCATCGGACTCGATGACGTACTCGATTCCTTTTGACAAATAGACCCGATCTTGAACGAAGATGTGGGCATAGAGTCCGGCCGCTTCCACCAAAGCCCCGATGGAACGAACATCTGCCGCCCGGATTGTCCGGCGATAATACTCCCGATAGGGGAACGTTTGGGCAGTCAAAACTCCGTTATAGGAAATAAAAAAAGCCTTGGGATAGGAGTCCAGACCCAAAGGCCGGACCAAAGCGGCAATGTCTTCGTGGGTTCGACCCGAAGCAATTACCACGTACCGATCGGAAGCCTTCAGCGCTTCGATCGCCTGGAGGTTCCGAGGAGAAATTTTTTGATGTTGGTTGAACAGGGTTCCGTCCAGATCCATGGCTACGAGTCGAATCATTGCCCTCACCTAAACCAAACCGTACAGGAGAATTCCCAATCCGGCGGAAAAAAGGATGAGAATAATCGGTCCGATTTTTTTATTCAGCCGCGATAACCCGAAAATGACGGCGAAGATCACCAGGGCCTTCCAATCGAAATCGGACCATGCCAACGGCCACAAAGGCGAATGAAAGAGGGCTTTGACGGTCAGCGACAGCATGACCGTGAACAAGATACCCACGACGACCGGACGAATCCCGGAAAGAACCGCCTTGACGATCGGATGACCGCTGAACGCCCGAAAGAACCGGGCGATGAGCAGAATCACGATGAACGAGGGCAAAACGACACCGACCGTGGCGAGGATCGCCCCGGGGATGCCCGCTTCGGTCATGCCGATAAAGGTAGCGATATTGACGGCGAAAGGGCCCGGGGTCGATTCGGAAACGGCGATGAAATCCACCAGTGAAAACGACGTGTTCGCCAGCCATCCGTGGCGAAGGACGGCTTCTTCGATCATCGGGATCATGGCGTATCCTCCGCCGAAAGTAAACAGTCCGATTTCGAAAAACGCCAAAAACAAGACCAGGAGTTCGGGTAAAGTCATAAGGATTCACCCGATTTCCGTCGTGACGACAGATGGATCAAGAAACCCAAGATTCCCCCCGAAAGAATGACCAAAGGGGTTGGAATCAAGTCCGTTACGGCGAGGATGAACCCAAAGACGATTAGAACGAACGATAACCAGTTTTTCGGCACCGATTTGAATAACTTGAGAGCGGCGTTGATTATCAAGACGGCTACTCCCGCGGCGATTCCTTGAAACGCATAGCCCACCCAAGTGAGATGACGGAAAGCTTCCAAAAAATACGACAGGATGACAATCACGACGAAAGACGGCAGGACGACCCCCAAAGTGGCGAAAAACGAACCCCAGAATCCGCGGAGTTTGTATCCGAGGTAAGTCGCCGAATTAACGGCGATCGGCCCGGGAGTCGATTCGGCGATGGCGATCAAATCCAGAAATTCGGATTCATTGAGCCATTTCCGCTTTTCCACGCTTTCTTTGGAAATGAGCGCAATCATCGCATAACCGCCACCAAAGGTGAACGCCCCGATTTTGGCAAACACCCCGAAGAGCGTTGATAACCGGACCTTGTTGTCCGGGGCGCCGATCGATGGAGGGTTTTTCATCGTTGGTTCGCCTCGGCCGCGAACTTTTTCATTTGTTCTTCCACGAGATCATGAACCTTCTGGGCCAAAGCGACCGTGTCCATCTCTTTGTACTCTTCATAGGGTATCAGCGGAAGAACGTGGAGGAAAACCCGGGCAGGTCGGATCCGCCCTTTCCGGTAAATGTCATGCATGCCATAAACGGCTACGGGTGAAATGTCGGCCTTGGCCTTCATCGGCAACTTGAACGATCCCGGTCGGAACGCGATCATCTCGTTGCAATAGGTCCGCCGTCCTTCGGGGAAGATTCCCATCGGCAAGCCGCTCTCGACCAAACGGATGCTTTTTTCAATCGATTCGAGGGCGCTTTGATCGACTTTCGGGGAAATGGGGACACAACCGACCGACTGGAGGATGTTTTTGACCGGCCAGGTTTTGAACAAGGCCACTTTGGATACGAAAGCAAGCGGAAAACGACGGTAGACTTGTTTGATGTACATCGGATCAGAAGCTTCAATGTGATTGCTGACGACGACGAAACGTCGATTCTTGGGCAGATTTTCCTTTCCGGTGACTTTAACGGCGACGCGAAGAAAATCGTTATAATACATATGGGTGTACCAATAGAGAAGTCGATGTTTGAACATTTTTCGCGGATCGGCTTTTTCCAAGGCGAGGAACACGATCAGGAAAAAGAGCAGATAAAGAACGACGACGGCGATGAACGTCCCCAAAAAGACGCCGACCCCAGCCACCACTCCCCAAAAGTTTTCCGGGAGAAACCCGCCCAGCCCAAGCCAAAGCGCCAATCCCAGCGAAAACAGCAAATCGATGCCGAGCAACATCCTACCGCTTCCTTTCGTAAACGCAGAACCGCAATACCCCAGAAGAAGATTCGTGGATCAGAGAAAAACCGGATAAATCCAGATCCCGCCAATACACGTTGCCCGGATGATCGGCATCGATGTGAGTAATGTACAGGCGATCTGCGAACGGCATCGCGATCCGGTAAATGGTCCGGCCGCCGATGACGAAGACTTCTTCTTCCCGCGGTTGTTGCAAATAACCGATCAAATCGGAGGTCACTTCCACCCCGGGATACGAATAGGGTTCCAAGGAGGCGACCACCGAACGGCGGTTGGGTAACGGTTTTCCGTTCCGGGAGAGGATCGACCGGAAGGTTTCCAATCCCATCAAGACCGTTTTTCCGGCCGTCGTGGCCCGAAAATACCGCAGATCTTCGGGATAATTCCAGGGCAGATCGTTGTCTTTTCCGATCAGTCCGTTGCGATCGATGGCGAATATCATGCTGATCATCAGACCGCCACCTTTCCTTTGATCGCCGGATGGGGATCATAACCTGTCAATTCGAAATCCTCGAAGCGAAAATCTTCCAGCCTTTGGACCGACCGTAGAATCTTCAGTATCGGTAACGGACGCGGTTCGCGTGAAAGTTGTTCCCGGATCTGATCCAGATGATTTAGATAAATGTGGCAATCCCCGAACGTATGCACGAAGTCACCGGGTCTTAACCCGGTCACGTGGGCGACCATCAACGTCAGAAGGGCATAGGAAGCGATGTTGAACGGAACCCCGAGAAAGGCGTCCGCGCTACGTTGATACAGTTGGCAGGAGAGTCGACCCTCGGAGACATAGAATTGAAAAAGGGTGTGGCACGGCGGAAGCGCCATGTCCCCGATGAGCGGGGGATTCCAACTGCAGACGATCAGTCGCCGGGAATCGGGATTCTCCCGAATTTCGCGAACGACGTTTCCCAGTTGATCGACGAGGCGTCCGTCTTTGCCTTCGAAGGCCCGCCACTGACGCCCGTAAACCGGTCCAAGGTCCCCGTGACGACGAGCGAAAAGTTCATCTTCGCGGATTTTGCGGGCGAATTCATCGATGGTTTCCCCTCGATATTCCGATGACGATCGGAATTTGGCAAATGGCCAATCGGTCCAGATCTTGACATCATGCAGGACCAAATAACGGATATTGGTATCGCCGCTGATGAACCATAACAACTCGTGAATGATCGACTTGAGGTGGACTTTTTTCGTTGTCAAAAGCGGGAAACCTTCTTCCAAAGGAAACCGCATTTGGTATCCGAAGGTCGAAAGTGTCCCCGTATGAGTCCTGTCATCTTTGCGGGTTCCGTGTTCCAGGATGTGCCGCAGAAAATCCAAGTATTGCCGCATGGGTCATCACCTGTGTAGATTATACCATCTCGGCAAAGGTAAAAAAAGAAAAAGATGCATTTTTGCATCTTAGTCTTTGTTCGAACTGATGAAGGAAATTTTCTCCACGATGATCTCCGGGTAAGAAAAACCTTTCTTGTTTTCGCAGAGGTGTTCTTTCTGGGCCAAACGGGCTTTGATGCCGACGATCGAACCTTTCTTGCAATAATCGACCGTCGCTTCCGCCACGCCGCTCCACAACGTGCAATTGAAGAAATCCGTTTCATACTCGTTCGTTTCGCCGCTTTTGAACGCCCTTTGAACGGCGATGCGAATCGTAGTCACCGATTTCCCGTCTTCGGATTTGCGCAGTTCGGGGTCCGAGGTCAGCCTCCCGACCAAAATCACTTGATTCAGCATAGTTCCTCCTTGGTTTTTGCTTCAATATACCAAGAAGGCGGAAGATTGGCAAATCGCCAAAAGGAGCCAAAAAATCCTATTTTCGAACGCATTCCCGAAAAGGAATTCCCCTTTTGTCTCGGACGCAACAAAAAAACCGCCGAATCGGGGTTACTTTCCCCAAAATCGTGCGGTTTTTGTCAATCGTCGATAAAATCAAAATTGGATTTCAACGTCTTGCGTCTTTCCGGGTTCAGCTTCAAAGTACGGCCGTTTTTCCACGTGGAGTCCGTTGGCCACGAGACTGCCGGGGAAAGAAACGACCAGGGTATTCAAATAAGTCACGTTGGCATTGTAAAAACGGCGGGCGGCCTGCAGGTGTTCTTCGGTGTTGACCACCGCTTCCTGGAGTTCGCCGAACACCGCATCCGCCTTGAGAACGGGATACTGTTCGACGACGACTCCGATTCCCGAGGCCACGGTTTCCAATTGTCCCAGAAAAGCCTCTTTGTCCGCTATCGTGGCGTGAGGCGGGACGCCTCCGCGCCACTTGACGATCGCTTCTAAGGTTTCCGCCTCGTGTTTGGCATAGCCTTTGACGGTTCCCAATAATTTCGTCAGGGTATCATGACGTTTGGTTAAGGCAACATCGATCCCCGATTCCGCTTCTTGGACCTTCAGTTGGGCATGACGGAGACGGTTCATCATCGAAACCCACCACAAAGCGATCAACACGATGATGCCTAGAAGGACAAAAACGGCTGTGAGTACATTGTTCCATAAGGTGAAGATGATCATGAATGGTACCTCCGAAAATGAAAGTTCAGCGGAATTGGATGCAGGCTTTGACCGCTTTCAACCAACCGCCGTAGAGTTTGTCGCGTCGTTCTTGAGAAATTTGGGGTTTGTAAATCTTGTCGATTCCCCACATGGCCTTGATGTCGGAGAGCGTCCAAAATCCGACGGCCAGCCCGGCCAGATAACTTGCCCCGAGCGCCGTGGTCTCGCTGGTGAGAGGTTTGTCAATGTAGGTGTCGAGGATGTCGCTTTGGAATTGCATGAGGAAATCGTTGTTGGAAGCTCCCCCGTCGACCCGAAGACGGTTGAGGTGGATTTTCGATTCTTCTTCCATCACCGACAGGACATCGCGGGTCTGGTAGGCGATCGCTTCCAGCGTGGCGCGGATGATATGTTCCCTTTTCGTCCCGCGGGTGATTCCGAATATGGCACCTTTGGCGTCTTTCTCCCAATACGGAGTTCCCAATCCCACAAAAGCAGGCACGAAATAGACACCGTCGCTGCATTCGATCTCTTTGGCGTAAGTCTCCGATTCGAATGATTTGTAAATGATTTTCAAACCGTCCCGGAGCCATTGGACCGCAGATCCCGCCACGAAGATCGATCCTTCCAGCGCATACGTCACTTTTCCGTCCAATCCCCAGGCGATGGTGGTCAAAAGGCCTTTTTGGGAACGGACGGGAACCGTCCCGGTGTTCATCAAAATGAAACACCCGGTGCCATAGGTGTTTTTCACGTCTCCGGGATTGAAACAGGTTTGACCGAACAGGGCGGCCTGTTGGTCTCCCGCAATGCCGGCGATCGGAATCTCATAGCCGAAAAAGGCATTTTTGGACGTGGTTCCGTACACTTTGGAAGAGGGGCAAACTTCAGGAAGCATCGTCGCGGGGACATCAAAAATTTTGAGCAATTCTTCGTCCCATTTGAGATCGACGATATTAAAGAGAAGGGTTCGGGAAGCGTTGGAGTAATCGGTGATGTGCTTTTTCCCGTTGGTGAGATTCCAAACGATCCACGTATCGATGGTTCCGAACAACAAGTCGCCTCGCTGGGCTTCTTCGCGAGCCCCTTTGACGTTTTCGAGGATCCACTTGATTTTCGTCCCCGAAAAATACGGATCGATCAGCAAGCCCGTTTTCCGCCGGACGGCTTCTTCGAAGCCTTTCTTCTTTAAGTCCTCACAGATCGAACTAGTCTGCTTGGATTGCCAAACGATGGCGTTATAGACCGGTTTTCCGGTCTTTTTATTCCATACAACCGTGGTTTCCCGTTGGTTCGTGATCCCGATGGCGGCGATTTGGCTGGGTGACACTTTCGATTTCATCAGGCACTCGCTGATACAGACGGAAACCGAACCCCAGATTTCCTGGGGATCGTGAAGCACGAACCCGGGTTCGGGGAAATATTGTGTGAATTCATGCTGGCTCAGGCAAACGATCTCGCCTTTTTTGTTAAAAAGGATGGCCCGGGAACTCGTCGTGCCCTGATCGATCGCCAAGATGTATTTGTCCAATTCGGCTCACCTCGATTATTAATTATACCAAATCACCTTTTAAATTAAAACACAAAGTGGTATAATCACTTTATCAAAAAATGATTCCCCTCAGGAGTGATTTCCGTGCAAAAAATGATCCTTCACGATTCTGCCAAAAACGATATCCACATTTACCTTTACGAACCGGCCGAAAAGCCATATAAGGGTGTCGTTCACATCATCCATGGGGCCAGCGAGCATTTTGCCCGGTATGGTCTGTTCGCCGAGTTTTTGAACAACAACGGGTATGCCGTCATCGGTTCGGACCTGCTCGGTCACGGGTTGTCGACTCCGACCAACGACTATGTGCATTTTGCCGATAAGAACGGGGCAGATCTCGCGTTTGAATCCGTGACGTTGGTCATGGATCTGATCAAAAAGACCTTCCCCGCTCTCCCGGTTTTCCTTTTGGGTCACAGCATGGGTTCGTTCTTGGCCCGTCTGACGCTTCTTCGTTATCCCGACTTTTATCAAAAAGCGGTTCTTTCCGGAACCGCCTATATGGCCAAACCACTGATGTCCGCCGCGGGAATTCTTGGGAGCCTGATCCGTCTGTTTCGCGGTCCCCGTGCCATCTCCCCAC
>JAKLGB010000018.1 GCA_022710895.1 Bacillota bacterium | reverse complement strand
ATACTACAAAAAATCCCAAGAAAACAAAAATCGATCCTCGGAATCACTTCCTAAGATCGATTTTGTCTACACTCTGACCCCCGCTTCGGCAGGGGTTTTTCTTTGGAACGGAATCGGGTTACCCTCCGCTTTCCAAGGATATGATTTTCTGATATTCGTCCTCGACGATCGTTTCCAACCGGGTTTTCAAGGTCTTCATCGCTTCCAGCATCCTGAATTGGGTCCGGCAGCGATCGAGGTTTTGGCCGGGACGGTCGATCCGATAATAACGGTCCCCGACCAAATGATCGGTGAGAAAGCGGAGCCCGTTCTCATAGGTGATCGTCAAAGCCCCGCTCACCAACCGAAGACGTTCGGCCTCGGTGAGAAAGTTACGCGATCCGCGGAGGTAACCCCGGGCAAATGCCCGGAAACGTTCGATTGAAAACCGGACCTTGGACAAATCGGGTTCGTCCTCCGTAGCCAAGTTGCATCCAAACCGGATGGCATCGCCAAAATCGTGACACGGGGTTCCCGGCATGATCGTATCGAAATCAATGACCGCCAACGCGCGGCCCGATGAGCCGTCAAAAAGCACATTGTTCAATTTGGTGTCGTTGTGAACGACCCGGAGGGGAAGGATTCCATCCCGAAGGTCCTCAGCGAGCCCATGGGCCAAATTTTCGTTTTGCAGGACAAAAATTATTTCGGTTCCGGCTCCATCAATTCTCTCTTTTTCGGCCTTTTCCATCGCTTCGAGAAACTGCCGGAAACGAGCGGGGGTGTCGTGAAAACCGGGAAAGTTGACATACAGGCGACCGGGATCATAATCGGAAAGATCGGAGGTGAAACGACCCAAGGCCTCTCCGACTTTCCGGAATAAATCCGTGTCGTCGATCGTTTCATGGCAGACGGAATCCTCAATGAAACGAAACACCCTCCAGGACGCCTCGGAATCCCGAATCAGCCATCCCGCGGTTTTCGTCGGAACGGGTGTCAAGGTTTCCCGAAGCGGATTTCCGCCCCGGGCAAGAATTTTCCCACGCAGATGCTCGCAGACACCGACGATCGAGATCATCAACTTTTCGGGTTCGGGAAAAAGAAGGGGATTCAACCGCTGAAGGATATAGGCCTTTTCGGTCGTTACCACCCGGAAGGTTTGGTGGATATGGCCGTTCCCATAGGGGACGACGGAAAGAATTCGGCCTTCAATGGCGAATCCGGCCGCGATTTCGAAAAGTCGGGGTTCGTTCGAAAATTTCATTGGTCTTTCTCGCACAGCCGATGGTATTCGACGGCCGCAAACAGCAAGGCCGCGATCCCGTAGGACCAGTTGGCTTTGCGAGGTACCCCTTTGTATCCCCAGTAGGGAAACACGGGCAACGGAATGGTAGGACCGCTGATTTCTGGCATCAGGACCGCATCCTTGGAAATTTGAACCGCCGATGTCACGGCCATGAACGCGCGAACTCCGGCATCCCGGAACCGTTCGCCCAGCAATCCCAATCGATAACCCTGCATCCAACCCGAAGCCACCAAAGCCGTGAAAGACAATTCGCGGTAGGTTTTTCCCGGGCGGTTGATGACGGTTTCAAACGTCCCGTCCGGACGCTGATAAGGCAGGAGCGCTTCGGAAGTCGCCCGAAGCAGTTCGGCGATCGAAGCTCGTTCCGGATTTTCTCTGATCAATTCCCAGATCATCGGCAACGAGGCGATCACCCAACCGTTCCCGCGTCCCCAATAGATGGGGCGACGCGGATAATGAGTCTTTTGCCGGACCCAATAGCTGTGATACCACAGGTGATCTTTGGAATCCATCAAATACTTGGCCATCACCCGCGGTTGGCGAGCCGCGATTTGTAACAACTCGGGGTCGTTTTCCAGTGAAGCGTACCACGCCGGGAAGACGGAAAACATCATTAGGCTATCGACCCAAATGGACTGGGGATACAGTTTTCCCAATAGCCCCGTTCCCAAATGATTGACGGAGTCTTCCAAAATCCGGGGAGTCTTCTTGATATAATCTACCACTTTCGAGGTCAAAGCGGCATACCGGGGATCCCCGGTTTTTTTCTGCATGGCGTAGGTGATCAGCCCGGGTGCGGCCGTATCACTTTGATCCACAATCGGAGGATGAGCCACATAATAGTCGCAATATGCTGTTAAAAAAGCGGTATATCGATCGGTTTTTCGGTATTCATCCAAGCGGAAAAGGGCATACCCCAGGAGGGCTTCTCCCCACATCCATTTCATCTTCGGATTCCATGTCGAGGTCACATGATCGGCTAACGCCACTGCTGTCTCCCAAGGTTTGCGGTCCATCGTTCTCATCATCCTTTTTTCTCCAATCGTTGCGGACCATTCCAATCCAGAATCAATTGGGAAGTTCCGCAGTGGATTTCCATTCGTTCCGGTTTTCGTTCTGCTTCGACGAACGGAGTGTCAAAACGCGGATATTCCGTATCGATCGGCACCCCATCGATTTTCCAGGGTCCCCGGGAGCGGAGCTGATACTCGCGATCCATCAAGAAGGTCAAGTTGTTCCCTTGGGCGACCAACGCCGCCTCGGAAACTTTTTCCATGAACTTTCGGAAAGAGCCGTTTTCCTCGATGGATCCGCAGACGACGGCGAAACGCAGCCGTTTACCAAAATAGGCGATCTCATCGATACCCAGTTTTTCCGCGGGTTGGTCCCCCAAGATGGCGAGATAACTTTCGTCGACCCGGACGAACACGGCTTTTTCTTGGAACAGGACTTCGTCCATCCGCTCCATCGGCAGGTGAAAGTGGATGAAAAGCTGGCGTTGACGTTCCAACATACCGCGGCGAGGTCGCAGATCATAGTCCAAAAGCAAAACGTTCCCGTCTTGGGCAAGGTCGGGATTGATGCCGTTCCCGACCCAGTAGGAAGGGGAAAAATTACGAGCCGAGTCGTCGAACATCGGGGAACCCGGGTGTGTCGAAAACACGTTGATGTGTCGCGGAAGCGTCGCTTGCCAGAGATGCTGCTGATCTCCGAACCCGCGAGGACGATACCGCTGAGCACAGGAAAGCAGATACCGATCGGTACGGTAGGTGTAGGTGTTCGCCCGTTCGATGGCCACCCCTTGGGTGGCGGGGTTGAGTAGACGGACCAAGGTGGGAAGTAAAGGGCTCTTCCGTAGTAGCGGGCGATCCAGCAGCGACAAGTCGCGAAGGAAGACGTTTTTATGGAGGTTCCAGGCGGTGAACATTTCCATCGTCATCCGGATCGATTCGGGGTTCGTGAAGGCTTCCATTCCCCATAGATACATTCCTCGATCGGCAAAGGAGGGTTCGGGGATTTCCTTGGCGACCTCTTTCAGCGAAAGCCCCATGGAATCTCGGATCACCATCGTTCCTTTTTGAGCGGCGATGCGGCGGATCGTTTCGGGGACGCGATACTGATCCGATAACAAGACTAAAGAAGAAAGACGGGAATCATCCGGACTGCCCGGGATTTCTCCGAAGGCATAACGCATGAGGTCGTTGACGTCGGCCGCCTCGCTGTTTTTTTTCTGCTTTTCGTAACAGCGTCCGCTGGCCGCGACGAACCGACCTTCGAACCGGTGGAGGGCCATGTCCAAAAAGAGCAAATCAAGGAGGATGGCGGCCTTTTTGGCCACCTCCGGATTGGGAGCGTGGTCGACGAGGACCGCCAGCGGGGCGGCGTCCTCTTCGTAATAGGTATTGGAATGCCATTCGGAGAAACCGAAAGCAAAGCGACGTTTCATCCACAGCAGCAAAACCTCTTCCGCACGTTCGCGGTGCGTCGAGCCGGTCATACCGTTGTTGCGGAAGATTTCGTCGGGATACATCGTTCCCGCCAGATACTCGCAAGTGGCGAACAACAATTGATGGTTTTCCGACCAGAAACACATCGAATCGATTCCCGGTTCCTCCATCGAATATTTGAATTCGAGGATGCAGCGTCGGATTTCCGCGCGCGTTTTCGAAGACAGAAGGGATCCGAACGCCAATTCGGCTTTGATCAGACAGATCAAACGGAAATCCGCGCAGTCGTGACGATCGTCGACAAAGGCAATCAGCTCTGCAATCGGTTGCTCATCGATGGATTTCCCCTCATGGAGTTCGCGGATCCCGGGGAAACATTTGGACCCCATTTTCTTGGCCATTCCGATATCGGGTTTGGGTTCCATCATCCAAACCTCCTAAAAAATTTCCTGCTTGAGGTTCTCCAGTTCGGCGACGGAAACGGGATCCAACGCGGTGTCCCCTTCCTCGGATCTCTTACGGAGAAACTCTCGAACTTGAGCACTACGACGATTGGTAAGAACAAACCGTCTGGCCAAGAAATATCCGAGCGTCATCAAAAGCACGAAAGACCCCGACATGGCGAGTCGAATGCCAAAAATCGCGGTGTCCGGTTGCGTGGGAATGGGGATTTCTACGGTGGGTTTTACGTAACCGGACAAAGAAAGCATCAATCCGAAAATCTGGATGGCGACCGCAGAACTGATTTTGCGGATGAAGGTCATGATGCCCGAATAGCTGCCCGTCGCCCGGGTGCCGTGCTTGAGTTCGCCGGCATCGACGGCATCGGGGAAAATGATCCAGGAAACCAACTGGGCACCGGCGAATCCGAGTGCCGTCAGGGCGGTGAGGATGTAGGTCCCGATCAGCGGCCAATCGGCCGGATAGAGTCCGACTCCGATAAAAGCGGCCACCGCCAGCGGCAAGCCGAAATAATAGATTTTCTTTTTGTCCACGACATTCACCAACCGGTGGATGATCGGAAACATCAACAGTTGCACGCCGATGAACAATCCCAGATAGACCGTGGAACTGCCCTTTGTCACATAGAGTGCATAATAGGCGATTCCTGTCGAAAGGATGTCCATCGAAATGCTTTGGCAAAGATATAGACCGACCAGACCGCGGAAGGCTCTGACTTCCAAAGGCTTGACGAAGCTTTTGACGGAAAACTCGGTCTTGAATTCACCGATCGGCGCCCGCTCTTTCGTGAAGAAGCCGATGAGAATCAGCGGGATGATGAAAAAGACTCCGAACCCGACGCCGATAATCCAATAAAAAGCCGAAAGGTCAATCGACCCGGCTTTGAATGCGTTCAAAACCATCGAGGGAACGAGCGTGCAGACGGCGCTCGCGACGGTGGAAACCACCAGACGCAGGACATTGACACCGTTTCGCTCGCGGATATCGGTGGAGATTTCCGCCGACAGCGAGCTGTAAGGCACTTGGACGATCGTATCGACCGTGTTATAGAACAAGAAGGAAAACAGGGCGAAAGCCGCCTTGGCGAATTGCGACTCCCATCCGGTTCCCACGGGAAGCCACAAGAGCGCAAAGCCGATCAGGACGAGAAACGCCCCCGAAAGGATGAACGGGCGCCGGCGTCCCATCTTGGTTCGGGCATTGTCGCTGATGATCCCCATCAGCGGATCGCAGACGGCATCCCATAATTTCGCCAGCATGATGATGCCCGCTCCAAGAGCGGGTTCGATGCCGATGATGTCGGTGAGGAAGATCAGATAGAGGACTCCGATCAACGACTGGGCCCCTCCTCCGAAGAAATCGCCCCAGGCGAAGATCCATTTTTCCTTGGCTTTCATTTTTCCGTTTTCCATGATGGTCCCCCTTCTCGACTGACGCGGTCGGCGTCCAATGCATGCATATATTCACAACTGATTGCCAAATCCGTCCACGGATTGGAACTATTTTGTTCGATGGCGCCGTACAAAACGGAAGAAGGCAATGATTCAAGCGTCTTGGTGAACGGAATGGTACCCCTGCCCAGGGGACAGTCTCTAGGCTTCCCGCGCCGAGGAGGAGGTAGGCAATCCCGCAGATGCAGACCGCACACCCGATCTCCTATTCTCTCGATCCAAGCGCGGGGATTCTGTCCGCTCCGGCGGATCCAATAAGTGTCGAGAACGAAGGACACCGAAGGATCGGTCCATCCGATCAACAAGTCCAATTTGTATTCCCCTCTGAGCCTATGAAATTCGAAATCGTGATGATGGAAGGCCAAACGGATTCCCACTTGACGGTATCTGGCGGCCAAATCATTCAATCTTTTCGCAAAGCGGCGCAGATTCGTCGTCCCTCCCAGAATCCCCGACAGACTCAGGACGGAAACGATGACCAGAGAACAATCGGTCGAACGGCAGAAGGCGACCACTTGGGAAAAATTCCGTTCCAGGATCTTGGCTTTTGCCTGGACCGAAACGACCGTCATTCCCCGGTCCCGAAGAAGGTTCGCCTCCTCGGATCCGATCGGAAGCCTTGCCCATTCGAGATGGGTCAAGCCCATCGATTTGATCCGGTCTAAACTTCCCGGGAGGTCCGCCTTGGCGTCCTTCCGGACCGTATAGGTTTGCAAAGCGAGAATCATCGGGAAGACCTCCTTCGAGCAGTGAGAAAAAGGGATAATCGCCCCCCAAAAGGGACTTTGATGGTATAATAAAAAGAAAAGGGATGTCTCTTTTTGATTATACCGCGGGTTCTGTTTTTTTTCTTCGACTTTTGAAAAATCCCCCGTAAAACCTTTGAAACGAAAGCGGAACCGCGATTCCATCCCTATAGGAGGAAGACACTCATGCATCGACCGATTCATACCGATCAAGCCCCGGCCGCGATCGGCCCCTATTCGCAAGCGATTCTCGCCAACGACACGCTCTATGTATCCGGACAAACCCCTTTGATCCCGGAGACCATGGCGGTGGTGGCTCCCGACATCGTCTCCCAAACCCGACAGTCCCTGAAAAACATCAAAGCGATCGTCGAGGCGGCCGGATTCACCGTTTCTGACATCGTTAAATGTACCGTCTTTTTGAAAGACATGAACGATTTCGCTGCCATGAACGGCGAATACTTGGCGTTTTTCGGAGCCCACAAACCCGCCCGTTCCACCGTCGAGGTCGCCCGTCTTCCCAAAGACGTCCGTGTCGAAATCGACGCCGTCTGCGTCCGCTGAGACCGGACGAGGCCGGTGATGAAATCCTAATCGGAAAGATTCGTCCCGGAAAATGGGGTCTCCTTATCAAAAACCAGTAAAAAATCTTGCCTTTTTTCCCGCAATTGGGTAAAATATGTCATGCTGATTGTGGGGGCGTAGCTCAGCTGGGAGAGCGTTTGCTTCGCATGTAAAAGGTCGCGAGTTCGAATCTCGTCGTCTCCACCATTTTTCCGATATTGCCTCGATTCGATTTTGAATCGGGGTTTTTGTTTTCTTTGGGACTTTTGATTCCTTGGAACGGTTTGTTATCGCGAGGAGTGAGAAGTTCATTTTTTTGGATGTTTTTGGCTATTTCATTCCATCTGTATAGTTCCTTCGCTTTGTGTAGCCTTTTAAAAAAACCGTGAAAAGCCAATTTCGATCATCTTTTCGATAATTACCCCCCAAAAGTATGACATATCCGCCGTGTTTTTTCATTTTCATCCGTGGTAAAATGAATTCAAAGCAACGGAAAAATCGAATAAAGACAATCGCCAATTGATTTTTTTACTCCCGAACGACCCGGGGCCAAAAGAATGCCGGCACAGCGAAGACAACCTGAACGGGGATGATGAACCTGCCAACGTTGTCTTTTTTTGTTTTCCATCGGAGGATAAGATGAAAAAAAGCCAAGAATGCCAGATCATGATCAGCCTGATCCCCCATTATTTCAACGAGACTCTGAAACGCCTGATCGCCGGAACGATGGCGCTGCTCACGGTCGTCGCGACCTGTCTTCCTTCGCAACCGGTGATTGCCTATACCTATGACACCATGGATTCGACCGAGTCTGCGGAAACGGAAACGGTCGACTACGCGACGACGGAGGATTCCGACTTTGACGCTTCGAAAGTTGCGATCGTCGCGGAGGTCGAGGACCTGCGGACGATCGACACCAAGACGTTCCTGAAAGAAGACGGAACGTATGTCACGGCGGTGTACGCGGAACCGGTCCATTATCTGGTGAATGAAAAATACGAAGACATCGACAATACTCTGTCCTTTGACGCGGAGTCGGGGGTCTATTCGACGAAAGCCAATGCCTTCGGGGTTCAGTTCCCGGATTCGTTGGATGCGGATCAGACGATCCGATTGACCTATGAAGATTCTTCCATCGCCTGGACCCTGACGGACGTTGCCAAGTCGACGGTTTCGGTCGCGGAAACGGCGACAGCCTCCGAGGATCCCAAAGTGCTGACCAAGGTCAACCAGTCCGTAACCTATTCATCGGTCATGGACGGGGTCGACGTGGACTATACCGTCACCGGGACCTCCGTCAAAGAAAACATCATCCTCGATCGTTATGTTGCGGATTTCTCGTTGTCTTTCACCTATACGCTCGGAAACCTGACGCTGGCGTTGCAGGACGACGGAACCTATGCGTTCGTGGACGAAGAAGGGAAAGCGGTCTTCGCGTTTGAGACGCTCTATATGTATGACGCCGAAGGCAACGATTCCCAGGACATCAAACTGACCGTCTCGGAAAACGAAAAAGGGAACTATGTCGTCACGGTGACCCCGGATCCGGAATGGCTGAAGACAGCCGCCTATCCGGTGACGATCGACCCCACGATCTATAATCCCTATTACACCATCCCGTTTGAGGACACCTACGTGTATCAGCTGTACCCTGATACACAATCCTACTATAACTATTCCTATTTCTATGCGGCCAATTCCACGCATCTCATGAAACAAATGAGAGGATTACTGAAATTCACCCTTCCGAGCATGACGGGAAAGACGCTCACTTATTCCTATTTGACCTTGTACAAATACAATTCGGAGACCACGCAAAGAACCATTGAACTGCATCAAAACACGTCCAACTTTACGGAAAGCACCGTCACCTGGAATACCGCCCCCACGTATGAAACCGAAATGGTCGATTACAAAGTAGTCAACGGGGTCGCAGATACTGCCTACATTTTCGACATCACGAAATCGGTTCGCGAGTGGGTCGAAGGAACCTCGACGAACTATGGGTTCACGATTAAAGATCAAGCGGATTTAGGAGCCTATACCAGGTTTTACTCTTCCGAGCATTGGCTGGAATTCCCGGTGGTGCAAATCGGATTCATCGACTCCGCGGGAATCAAGGATTTCTGGACCTATTCTTCTCAGGATGCGGGAGAAGCGGGAACGGGCTATGTCTCCGATTACACGGGAATGATGACGTGGACAAGAAACGATCTCTCCTATTCCAGCGAACGGGGATCCTTTGGACTGACCATGGTCTATAACACGGTCAATCGGACCACGAACATCGGGTATGGTCTCGGGTGGCAGACCAACTATAACATGACCGTAAAATTTGACACGATGGTCGGGAAATACTACATGATCGACGCTACGGGATCGAAGAACTATTTCTATTTGGACGGATACATTGATCCGCCCACTTTGGTGGGTTACCCGGACGCGTTGACCGAATTGATCGGAACCGACGAGCATGGAACGTGTTACGAAGCGGAAGACGGAAGCGGGCGGATTCTGATGGTAAAGTATGATTCCGGCGACCTGATCACCGGAATCTATGTGTGGAACCCGGATTTTTCGTTGTATTGTTTCACGCAGATCGTCAGCAATGTTTATTACCTTCAATATCTGGAAAGCAATCTTTCCTCCGACAACCCCTATATCCTCACCATCACCCGGGACGCCACCTATCCCGATCGGATCACGATGATCAAGGATAATGTGGGATCCGTCGAGGGACAAGGAAACTACATTTCGATCGTTTATTCCTCGGGTCGAATGTTTTATTCCACGTTGTACCTGTTAACTGATTCCACACCAACCTATAACCCGATTCAAAGGGAATATTATTCCTACACTTATTGCTCGTCTGTCGCCAATTATGGGATGTACCAAACCTCTCAATACCAAAACTATAATGGGGACGGGACGCTTTCCTTTGATCAGAACCTCAATTATACTTATGACTCTTACGGACGAATAACAGAGGCATATGAAACGAGCGGGAAAAAGATCACCTATTCTTTCAATTCCACGACCGATCGGGTCACGAGCATTTCTTCGTACTATTCTTCCTCGATCTATTCGACCGTGAGCTATACCTACGGATTGAGAACGACCACGGTCACGGATGAAGAAGGCAATTTCGTCATCAGCAAGTTCGACGATTACGGCCATACCGTCAATCTCCTCGACAGTCAGGGAACATGCCAAAGCTTTGTCTATCTCAACATTTTCAAGGATTTGACGGATACGACCGGAGTAATCAAACATGCGGACGGGTCGCCGAATTATGACAATAACCATAAACTGGCCTATTCCTCAGATCCGCTTCCGACATACATCAATCCTCTTGAAAATCCAAATTTCGAAGTGGATTATGAAATTGAAAACAACGAAGGTCCTTGGGTATTGACCAATGGCGGAGGCGCATCCGCAGACCCGTGCACGGGTTCACCAACCCCTCAAGCCGGAGTCTATTGTGTTAAGATCACTACAACTTCCGCCGCCACGACCCACCTTTCACAGACCTTGGTGCTGGATGCGGGAACCTATACCATTTCGGGGTACATCTATGTCGATTCCGCATTCTCGGGCGACTCTGAAGACGCCTTCATTTTGTTTGTCCCGAACAACAATGTGTATGGATCCGGATCGGGTTCGATGGACACGAAAGGATCGTGGACCTTGGTGTCCGCCTATTTCGTGGTGGAAGCGGACAATACCTCCGTGGAAATCTGGCTCGGAAATCAAGGAATCGGCATCGTCTGCTTCGACAGTATTCAATTAACCTCCGGTTTCAGTACCACCAGCGGGAACCTCGTCGAAAACTTCTCGTTTGAAGATTCCAGCATGACCGGATGGGGAACCATGGAAGCGGGAGTATCCCGAGTGACGAACACCTACGATGCAAATGCTTTCGCAAGCATTCTTGGAACCTATGGAATCAAAATTGTCGGCGTTGGAGCCGATGAATATCCCATTTCACTATCGAGTTCGGGAATATTATCCTCGTCTTATGGCTCCACTGAAGGATCCCTCATCATCGGAGGGTGGGCAAAATCTGAAGGGACTCCCACGACCACGCAATCCGGAGATGTTTTTTCCCGATCTTTCCGGATCGGTATCTATTTGAACGACCTTGTCATCGATGATACTGATATCCCGGATTTTGTTGTGGATTTTGATTCAGGAATTGAAGGCTGGCAATACAATTTCATCACCCTCCCCTTTGACGAAAATACGGATTCGATTCTCCTCCGAATGGAATATTTGGGAGAAGGAACGGTGTATTTTGACAATGTCCAAGTCTATTCGAAAACAGGGATGACCGAGTATCGGTACGATCCCGCAGGACGAACTCTATCCGTTATCAAACCCGGGAAAGAAACAACGTATTCCTATGTGGAGACCACGGGGAACGGACTTTTCTCGAGAATCCCGACCTCGATCACAGAAAACGGGATGACGACGGATGTCTCGTCCGATGCAGAAGTCGTCTATTCCGTCACTCAGAACAATGTCAAATCCACGGCATCCTATAACGATGAAGGACAGGCTTCATCGTTGGCGGTGGGGACGGATTCGACCACCTATTACACCACCTCCACCAGTTATCTGGCTTCGGCTTTCAACCAGTACCTTTCTTCCTCCACGGACGAGTACGGAAATACCACGGATTTCTATTATGATGTCGTCACCGGATTGCTGGAAGCCATCGAAAACGCATCGGGTCAGGACACTCACTACCTTTTCGACGAGGAAGGGAAACTGATCGAAGTTCGCTCGGTGGACGATTATACCAGTGCAACCCCCGTCATCGCCGGAAAAGTCGCCTATGCCTACGATTCTTTTGACCGGCTGATCAAAATCTGCCTGGAATACTCCGACCCATCGACTCCGACCTACTATTACGAAATCACCTATGACGATGCCGGAAGGATGTCTTCCGTCAAGGTGAACTCGGTCGCTTTGATGACCTATACGTATGGCGATGGGGCCACCTATCATTCGGGAAACGTTACCACCCAAACCTATGCCAACGGGGATTCCATGCAATTCGTCTATGATGCTTTCGATCGAGTCATCGAAATCGATTTCTGGAACGGGAGCGCCTTTGTCAAACGTTTTACCTACGAATATGACCTCTATGGTCGACTGGATGTTTACACGGAATGGAATTCGGGCAATGTTCTTCATCAGGAATTCTACGTTTATGACGGGGATGGGCGGATTTCCGAAATCACGGACGAAGACGGAAATGAAACCAAATATGAGTATGATACTCTGGGGAATGTTTCCAAATTGACTTTCGTCATCGACGGGATCGAAAACATCACGGAATACGCCTACGATTCCCAATCTCGCATCAGTTCCACGGATTTCACGACGCTGGGGAACAACTCGCTTTCCCGGGACTATGATTATTCGGATACTTTGGCTCTGGAACGCTTGAATAAAATCGTTCTCGTCATCAACAACCTTTCTGCCGGCCTGTACACTAAACATTTCATTTACCAAGGAAACACCTCGAGGATTTCCGAAATCACGTATGATACTTGGTCGGACAGCGTGGACCACGTTCCTCCGGAAGAATACCGGTATGTTTATTACTATGATGAATTAGGGAACATCACCCAAGTGATCTTTTATGTTGGGTCCACCTTGACCCGCCAAGACAACTACGAGTACGACGAAATGAACCAACTCATCGTCGAAGACGTCTGGTTCAGTTCGGCAAGTGACTTTACGTATGTTTATTCCTATGATTCTCGAGGAAACCGCACTTCTCTGTCGCGTTATGGGTATCAACGAGACGGTCTTGACCCGGCAGACTACACGCTTTCTTATGATTATTCGCAAACCTGGTTGGATCAATTGACCGCAAATGATATAATTATCAATGGATTATCGGAAACCCAGAATTATGTTTACGACGCGCAGGGAAATCCAACCTCCATTTCCAACTTCTATTATTTCGATGGGACCTCCGGCCAATACTATGACCACGCGACATTGACGTGGGAAGGCAGGCAGCTGCAGGAAATCCAGATTTTCAATGCCGGCCAAGACTTGGAAATCTACCGTGTCTCCACCATCACGTATACGTACAACGATCAAGGCTACCGCACCAGCAAAACCCTTTCGGAACCCGGGGAAACCGCCGTCGTCACCACCTATGATCTTCTCGGTAGCCAGGTAATCCATGAAAGCAATGGAAGTAATGACATTTACTACACCTACGATTCTGACGGAACCCTGATTTCGTTCAACCTTGACGGAGAAGATTACTTCTGCATCAACAACCTTCAGGGGGACATCGTCGCCCAGGTGGACGAAGACGGAACCGAAGTTGCCAAATACGAGTACGATTCCTATGGCAATCTCCTTTCTTCCACGGGAACCGTCAAGAGCCCCCTGACCTACAGGGGATATCGCTATGACTGGGAAATTGGCCTTTTCTACTTGAACAGCCGCTACTACAATCCCCAAACCGGCAGATTCATCAGCAGCGACGGACTGCTTGGCCAGACCGCGGACATTCTCTCCACCAACATGTATGCATATTGTGCAAATAATCCGGTGAATCGAAATGATCCTTTGGGGGATGATTCGGTTTCTTTGTACGAAGTTGAATACATAAGCACCACAGAAGATAATTCACCTCAAACCATGTATACCTTATCTGAGTTATATGCCTATTACTTAAGTTCGGATGATTGGGAAGTTTACGAAACCAAAATTTATAATGATGGGCTATTTGAAGCAAAAGCATCCTTTGGTAGGTATCTTCTCGGGGGGCTTGCACTTTTAATTCCCGACCCATCGGATTTAGTGATTCTATCTTTTTTTCTTATTGATGGGGGGGTTCTTTGCATAGATGTTTTTTCGATTGAATACGATTGGAAGTCCGTTACTTTTTACCGAAAAAGCGATGGGTGTATTTCGAGGACTTTCTATGTTCAGTACTGCATTGTAAACTACGAAAATGAATTTGCAACTCAAGTTCTTCCAGCCCTTCCTTGGGGGGTACAATAAGTAATTGTCAGGAGATGATGTCATGAAAATCAAGTATAGGCTTCGAACCGTTTTACTTCCAGTGAATATTTTATGGCTTTACACAACAATAAGTCTTTTCATTGGTCTATATGATATTTTGTCCTTCCCAATAAAAACATATTTTTTCCTGTTTATTTTTCTTGAATTTCTATTTGTTCTTTACATCTTTTTTGGAATCCGAATTGTTCTTGAAGACCACGCCGTAATCAGCAAGTTTTATTTTCTGCGAAAAAGAATGGAAATAAATGAAAGCACACGGGTCCTGATAAAACGTGCCATTGGGATTTCCAGAAAAAGATTGGTAATAACAACCGGGAAGAAAAAACTAGTCTTTTGGGATTTTTATTCAGTTCCCCTCGAATTGGTATCCGAAGAGGTTAAAAAAAGATCGGGAATTTAATTCTTGAGGAAAGAAAAGATCCATCATATTATTGAGTATTCTTTGGACAAATTGACGTAGATCCAAATTTTTGGTTTGGTGGTTTGGTATGGAAATAAATGAGATGGTCGTAGTACCATATGTATAGGTAGGAGATGACTCATCCATGCCAAGCAATAACCCGAAAATTTTGAAAATAATGGGGAAAGATTGTCCCCATTTTTTTGATTTCGAGAAAGTCCACAGCATTAGGGGCTGAAGAACTGGGGATCGATTTGAACGCCTTGGGGCTTTGGGATACCGATCCAGCATTGCCCTACCTTTTCCCAAAACCCGGAAAAAATCTCATAGCCAAACATCAGTTTTTTTTGAAATCAGTTACGTCAAAGGAATTATTTGCAACTTCCGGACTAACATATCGAAACCAAACCAAGTAAACCCGCATCATTGATTCATTTTCTCTCTTGTTTCCCTCCTCGTTTTCAAGTAAAATAAAGCCATCGAAACGTTTCGGAGGATGTACATGGATATTATCAAGGAAGAATTGCGGAAGTCTTTTTACTTTTTTTGGGAAATGGCGAATCGGGATCCCCAAAGCCCGGGTTATGGGTTGGTTGTCGACGATTCGGGCAAACCGGAAATCGCCTCCATCGCCTCCGTGGGGTTCGGTCTTTCCGCTGTCGTCATCGGGGTTCACAACGGATTCATTTCCTACGATCAAGGATTGGATTCCGCGCTCAAGACTCTTAGGACTTTCGCCGAACGAATTCCCCATCATCTGGGTTTTTTCATGCACTATGTGCTGACGGCCACGGGTCTGCCCCGGAATAATGCCGAGTACTCGACGATCGACACGGCGATCTTCCTGAACGGCGCCGTCACAGCCGACGCCTTTTTCGATAATCCCGAAGTTCATCGGCTGTTCCAAACGATCTATGACCGCGTCGACTGGAACGCCTTTGTTTTCGACTACAAAGGAAAACCGACGTTCCGGATGGCCTACAACCCCGTCGAAGGCGGAGATTACCGTTGGAACCGCAAAGATCCCTGGATCTGGCAATGGGACATGACCGCCGAGCAATTGTCGATGTATTTCTTGGCCGCCGGCTCCGATTCCGTTTCCGAAGAGACGGCCCGGGGATTATACCACGGCTTTTCCAGAAAAGTGGGAAAATACGGCGATTATGAGTATGTCTATTCGCCTTCCAATCCGTTGTTCGTTTATCAATATTCGCACGCATGGATCGATTTTGGGCATTATGTGGATGACCAAGGATTCGATTGGGCGGACAACACGCGGAAGGCCACCTATGGCAACCGTGAATGGTGCTTGTGGCATCGGGACCGTTTTCCGCTCTTTTCGGAAAACATGTGGGGAATCACCGCTTGCCTGACTCCCCGCGGGTATCGCGGACAAGGCGTCGCTCCCACGGATAACCCCGATCATCCCGACGGCCATTGCGAAGGTGTCGTCGCCCCTTCGGCGGCGGCGGGATCGCTTCCCTATGCGCCCGAAATCGTCGTTCCCGTTTTGAATCATCTATGGAAACACTACCCGGAATCGTTCGGGAAATATGGGTTTACCGACGGGATTTCCTTGGAGGGGGACGACCTGTGGATCAGTTCCCGTTATATCGGCATCGACAAGGGCATCACCGTTTTGATGTTGGACAATTATCTCCACGGTACGATCTGGAATCTTTACATGAATCATCCCGTGATCCAAAAAGCCATCCGGAAACTCGGTTTCCGGAAACGCTGAGGAGGAAAAACGATGGCCACGATCAAAGATGTCGCTAAGGCGGCGAATGTATCGATTTCGACCGTATCCTATGCGTTGAACGCCGATCCCCGCATTCCGGAGAAGACGGCGACGGGCATTCGCCAGATCGCCGCGGACATCGGGTATTTCCCGAGCGCCGCTGCCCGCAATCTCAAAAAACGCAACACACAAACGGTGCTGGTCGCCATCTCCGATTTCGGAGGGCCGGTCTACCACAACCTCCTCGACGGAATCCATTTTGAGTTGGCCCGGTCAAATTACACGATGATCGTTTCCACCGGGATATCCTCCGAAAACCTTCTGAAAGAACGTTCCTGCGACGGAGCGATCCTGACGGACATCCGGATTCGCGACGACCAGTTGTCGAAAATCGCCAAGAACTTTCGCCCGATCGTCGTCTTGGATCGCGACTTGGCGGATCCCAACATCTTCAACCTGACGATCGACAATCATCGGGCAATGAGCGAATTGACCAAGGCCGTCATCAATGAGGGATATCGGCGGATCGCCTTTGTTCACGGGGTACGTGCCGCCCACGACAACGAAACCCGGTATGAGGGGTTCCTGAAAACGATGCGCGCGGCCAATCTCCCGGTTTTTGGCGAGTACGAGGGCAATTTCACCAAGTCTTCGGGTTTGTCGGTGATCGAGTCCTTGCTGGAGAACCGTTCTCCGATGCCGGAGATGTTTGTGTGCGCCAATGACGAAATGGCGATCGGAATCATGGAAGGCTTGCAAAAGGCCGGCTTCCGCATCCCCGACGATTTCGGCGTCTCCGGGTTTGACGACATCGAACTGGCCACCTATGTGAAACCACAGTTGTCGACGGTTCGAATCGACCATTTTTCCTGGGGGCGGGACATCGCCGCCACGGTGGTCGGGTTGCTTCAAAACCGCCCCGTCAGCCTTCATAAACAACCCGGGATTGTCATTCTTCGGGAGTCTTTCTGACCGGGGTTTCAGCCCCGGTTTTTTTGCTTTTTTCCCGTGTAAACGCTTGTAAACCTTGAGACCCTGTGCTATAATGTAAATGAAGTGTTATCGAAACGTTTCGATAGGAGGAGTCACACTTGTTCAAAAACCGTTACGGGTATTTTTCCGATCAAGGGAATGAATATGTCATCACCGATCCGCGGACTCCCAAACCGTGGGTCAACGTCGTCTCCAACGGCGATTACAGTTTCATGGTTTCGCAAACGGGCGGGGGATGTTCGTGGCGGGGCAATGCCGGGCAGAACCGCTTGACCCGTTTGAATCAGGATCTCGTAAAAGATCCGTTCGGTAAGTATTTTTATCTTCGCGACCGCCGCAGCGGGAAATACTGGTCTTTGACCTGGATGCCCACGAAAACCCCTTATGAGAAATATGCCGTTCATCACGGAATCGGCTATTCCTTGTTTGAATATCAGGTTGATGGCGTTTATTCCGCCCTCAAGATGTTCGTCGTTCCCCATCAGCCGCTGGAAATCCTCGAGGTCATCGTAGAGAACCATTCATCGGAAACCAAAGAGCTGGATTTGACGAGTTACTTCGAGTGGGAAGCCGCCATTCATCCCGACGAGCACCGCGAATTCCACAAACTGTTCATGGACACCGCCTATGATCCCGCGGTCCACGCCATCAAACTCAAAAAATACATGTGGGGCTTCAACGACAAAAAAGGTCTCCACAACAACGTCGACTGGGATTTTCTCGGATTCCATGCGGTCTCCGAAGCGCCCGCCTCTTTTGACACCGACAAAGAAGCGTTTTTGGGTATGTATGGTCGTGAAGACGTTCCCGCCGCGATGGAAAAGGCGGACTTGGGGAGAAACCAAGGACGCTTCGGGGATCCCACGGCTTCTTTGCGCAACGCGTTCGTCCTTCGTCCCGGAGAAACGAAAACCTTGGTCTATACGATCGGCTGCACGACCTTGGGCAAAAACGAGATCCCCGGCATCGAATCGGTGTGGGAAGATCCCGATGCATTGATTTCCGCTTACACCACGCCGCAAGGAGCGAAAAAGGCCTTTGCGGATGTTCAGGCTTTTTGGAACGACCTGCTTTCCGGGGACAAGGCCGAAACTCCCGATTCCGCCTTGGATCTGATGACCAACACTTTTGCCAAATATCAAGCGATTTCCGGCCGTCTATGGGCGAAGACCGGATATTACCAAACCTCCGGAGGGTATGGGTTCCGCGACCAGCTCCAGGACTGCCAGGTCTTTCTCGAAAGCCGTCCGGATCTTGCGAGAAAGCAATTGCGGATGCATGCCGCCAAGCAGTTCCAAGCCGGCGACGTCTACCACTGGTTCGTCACCTTCCAGGGATGGGGACCCCGGGGCAATTGTTCGGACGACCTCCTGTGGCTTCCTTTTATCCTCGATGCTTATCTGGAAGAAACCCTCGATTTCGCCTTTTTGGATGAGAATGCCCCTTTCTTGGACGGCGGCGAAGCCTCGATCTACGAACACGCTAAACGTGCCATTCAGAAATCCCTGACTCGCTTTTCCGACCGCGGCGTTCCGCTGATGGGCGCCCACGACTGGAATGATGGTCTTTCCGCGGTCGGTCCGGAAATGAAGGGCGAATCGTTCTGGATGTCCTGTTTCCTCTATGTGGTTCTCCGCAAATTCGCTCCCCTCGCCGAACGGAAAGGCGAAGCGGACTTTGCTTCCCAGCTCCGACACCACGCCGAAGCGATCCGTTCG
>JAKLGB010000017.1 GCA_022710895.1 Bacillota bacterium | reverse complement strand
AAGAAAGTGGGGCTTCGGTGATCCTCATTGAAAAAAACCCGCGGATCGGGAAGAAGATCCTCGCCACCGGAAACGGACGCTGTAACTACACCAATACGACGGCCATCCCGGCGGATTACAACCGTCCGGATTTCGTGACGCCGGCTCTGGTTCGGTTCGGACCCGGTCGGGTGATCGATTTTTTCCGGGAGTTGGGAATCGAACCGCGCGTCGAGGATTTGGGAAAGACATTTCCCCTATCGGAACAAGCATCCAGTATTCTCGATGTATTACTCTATCGGGTCGAAGTTTTGCGAATTCCCGTGATTGTCGAAGCTCCGGTCACGGAAATACGTCGGGGTTCCGATGGTTTTTCCGTCATCACTCCGAAAGGGTCATGGCAATCTCGACGGTTGGTTCTCGCCACCGGCGGTAAAGCGTTCCCGCAAAGCGGAAGTGACGGGTCCGGCTACCGGCTGGCGCAAAACCTGGGCCATCGTTTGACCCCGGTATTTCCTTCGCTGGTCAAACTTCGATTGGACAGTCCCTACCTCAAAGGCTTGGACGGGGTGAAGATTGATGGCAAGGTGCAGTTGCTGCTGAACAACAAGGTTTTGCAAGAAGAAGAAGGCGACATCCTTTTCACCTCATTTGGAATCAGCGGACCGACGATTCTTCAACTCAGCCGAAAAGCCAACGAATGGTGCCAAAAAGGAGAGACACCCTGGATCAAAATCGTTTTGGTGCACTCCCTCACCTACGGGGAAATCCAAGCTCGGTTCCGGACTCACCCGGAAATGCCTTTGGATTTCGTGTTGGTGGGTTTAGTCCACAAACGGTTGATTCCCGCCCTGTTGAAAGCTGCGGGCGTTCTCAAATTGGATGCCCCGGTTTCCTCGCTCACCCCAGAGACGGAAAAACGGATCATCGATCTGCTTTACGACTGGCGGTTTGCGATTCTCGGTAGCCGGGGGTTTGAAGAAGCCCAAGTGACAGCGGGCGGCATCGAACTCGATGAGGTCGATCCGAACACCCTCGAGTCAAAACAGTGTCCCGGTCTATACCTAGCCGGCGAAGTCCTTGATGTCGATGCGCGTTGCGGGGGATACAATCTGCAATGGGCATGGGCAAGTGGCTTGTTGGCGGGCGAATCGGCCGCCGGTCGCTAGTTCGCCATATGGCACGGAGGAATCCCGATGATTGAATTGCCCGAATCCCATGCTTTAGCCCTCGAAGCCAATCGCCTCTTCACCGGAAAAACCATCGCAGGAGCCGAGGCTGGCACAACTCCGCACAAATTCGCTTGGTTTTTCCAAGATCCTGCCGATTATTCCGGCCGTCTGGTTGGGCGAGTTTTTTCCCATGCCGAGGCACATGGCGGTCTTTTGGATTTGTATTGGGAAAACAGCGTTTTGACTTTCGGTGACGGAATCCGTCTTCGGTATTTTTCCCATTCGGAAAACGCCCCCGAACGGCATCAATTACGGCTGGATTTTTCCGATGGCTCCGGTCTGATCGCCACGGTTCAGATGTATGGAGGATTATGGTGTTATCCCCGGAATTCCTTTGAAAATCCCTACCATCAAGTCGCTCAAAGCAAACCATCTCCGTTTTCGTCGGCTTTTGATTGGCGCTATTTCGAAGGGCTGATCGGAGGACCGGAGACCGCCGGGCTCTCTGCCAAGGCGGTTTTAGCTACCGGACAACGGATTCCCGGGTTGGGAAACGGGTGTCTTCAAGATATTTTGTGGGAAGCGGGGATCCATCCAAAAACAAAATCCGGGAATTTGAGTTCGGCGGAGAAACAATTGTTGTTCGGTTCCGTACGATCCGTGTTGTCACGGATGCGCGAAGACGGAGGCCGAGACACGGAATTCCGCATGGACGGGACTCCCGGTGGATACAAGACGATTCTCGGACCGGGGAAAAACGGAACTCCGTGCCCGAAATGCGGATCAATGATCGTTAAAGAGGCCTTTCTGGGGGGGAGCATCTATTTTTGTCCGTCCTGTCAGCCGTTACGTAAATGATTCTTCCAGAAAGGGGATGAAACGGACATGAACATGAAAACCTTGAAAATCATCGGGATCATCACGATGACCTTGGACCACATCGGAGTCTATTTGGTTCATTCCGCTCCGTGGCATGTGATCCTCCGGTCTTTGGGACGGGTCGCATATCCGTTGTTCGCCTTTATGATTGCGGAGGGGTATGCCAAAACGCACAATGTCAAACGCTATTGGTTGCGTTTGTTGGGTGGAAGTTTGATTACGGAGGCCTGTTTGGCGGGATACTGGATCTTTTCGGGAGAAAATCTGATGATCCGCCTGGATCTTTTCCTGCCACTGTTTCTGGGACTGAGTTGTCTGATTCTTTGGGACACGAAGCGATGGGCCCTGCGTCTGTTGATCGCGCCGATTTTGTTTTTCGCCTATTGGTTTGAAATCTCCTATGGGCTTTACGGGATGCTATTGATTTTGATTTTTGGTTGGATCAAACCTTGGTGGGGACGACTGACGGCCGCGACGGTAACCGGGTTATTGTTCATCAGCCAACCGCTCTATCGGCTTTTTGGCGTTTACTCTCCCTTCGCCGACCGGATCTACGGCTATTGGTATCAATGGTTTTTCATGCTGGCGTTCGTCCCTTTGTTCTTCTATAATGGCCAAAAAGGGCGATTTTCCAAATGGTTTTTCTATGCTTATTATCCAGCTCACCTTCTGGTTTTGTTCTTGATCGGTCAATGGATATCCCTCTAGCGGGGAAGAAAGGAAAACATGAAGAACCGAAAAGAATCCCCCGGCCCGTTCGGGGAAATGTTGATTGCCCCTTGCGGAATCGATTGTGCTGCCTGTTGGGCGTTTTTGCGCCCCAAAAACCCCTGCTTCGGTTGTCTTCCCGAATATGAAGGCCGAGGCACTCATGTGATCGAGTGTCGAATCAAAGCCTGCGCGAAGGAACGCGGTTTTCTTCGTTGTTCCGAATGTCCGGACCTTCCCTGTGCAAGAATGAAACACATCGATGCCAGGTATCGAAAAAGTTGGTCCGTCGGGCTCGTCGACGAACTCCGCAAACTACGATCTCAAGGCATGGATGCCTATCTTCATTCGGAAACGGAACGATGGACTTGCAACGCTTGCGGGGGGCGGATGTCGATCCACCGTCGAGAATGCCCGGTCTGTGGAGCCGCCGATCCCCGCTTTCCGGCGTGCGATTCCCCTTTGGACGATTCTTCAAGCTGATAGAAATATATCGGCTCCTTTTTTATTTATTTTCATCCGCTTTTCCTTTCAATTCTTTTTTCAATTTGGTATAATAACCGTGTAAGCGTTTTCTATTGCAGAAGTCAACTCAAAGGAGGAAAACATGAACAAGTTTGACTACATGGAAAAGTACGGTTATGAGCAGTTGGTCTACTTTTACGACAAGACGACCGGACTGAAAGGGATCACCTGCATTCATGACACCACCCTCGGACCCGCTCTCGGCGGTACCCGTCTGTGGAATTACGCTTCAGAAGAAGAAGCGGTGCTGGACGTTCTGCGTCTCGCCCGCGGCATGACCTTCAAAGCCGCCGCCGCCGGTTTGAACCTCGGCGGAGGAAAAACCGTCTTAATCGGCGATGCCACCAAGGTGAAGTCGGAAGCCTATTTTCGGGCTTTGGGACGTTATGTCCAAAGTTTGAACGGCCGATACATCACCGCCGAAGACGTCAACACCAATACGCACGACATGGATTATGTCAGTATGGAAACCTCCCACGTCGTCGGGTTGGAAGGAAAATCCGGCAACCCCTCGCCGATCACGGCTCTGGGTGTCTTCCACGGAATCCGTGCTTCGCTCAAAACGGCGTTTGGCAGCGATGACATTTCCAAATTCAGTTTTGCCGTTCAGGGAGCCGGACAAACGGGATATTACCTGATCAAGAAATTGGTGGAAGCCAAAGCTAAAAAAATCTATTTTTCGGAAATCAATCCGGGCCACATTGCCCGCATGAACAAAGAACACCCCGAGGTCGAATTTGTCGATCCCGACAAGATATATGAACTCGATGTCGATGTCTTCTCGCCCTGTGCTTTCGGCGCGATTCTCAACGATGTGACGATTCCCAAACTGAAAGCCAAGGTCGTCGCCGGCTCCGCCAACAACGCCCTGTTCGATGAAGACAAACATGGACCGATGCTCAAGGAACGCGGCATCCTGTATGCCCCGGATTTCGTCATCAACGCCGGCGGTGTCATCAACGTTTATCACGAACTTCACGGCTACAACGCCGACCGTGCCATCCGCGATACCGAGAAGATCTATGATCGTCTTTTGGAAATCTTCGCCATCGCCAAAGAACAAAACACCCATACTCAGGAAGCCGCCAAGATCTTTGCCAAAAACCGGATTACCACGATCAATTTGATGCACGCCAATTATATCCCGCGCTGATCCATGAAGCGAATCACCTTCATTACGGGATTTTTTGGCAGCGGAAAAACCGAAATCGCACTGAACCTGGCCATCCAAAAACAAGTGGATGTACTCATTGACCTCGATATCGTCAATCCGTATTTCCGGAGTCGGGAACAAGAAGATGTCTTGAATCGCGCGGGAATCCGCGTGGTTTCCTCCGGGGTCGCCAACGGTCGGTTCGTTGATTTGCCCTATGTCGCCAAAGAAGCGTTCATACCGTTTTGGGACCGTACCCTTCGTGCGGTTTACGACTTGGGCGGGTCCGGTTCCGGGGCGCGATTGCTGCGGCAGTTCTCCCCGTATTTCCCGGATTCCGACGTCGATCTGCTGTTCTGCGTCAACATTCACCGAGAAGAAACCGATTCGCCCGCCAAAATCATTCAGGAAATCGGACGGATCGAAGAATCCGGGGGCATGCGCCCGACCGGACTGATCAACAACACCAATCTGTTAACCGAATCGACCTATGAGGATCTCCTCGAGGGCGAAGGTTTGTTGCGCCCCGTGGCGGATGCCACGGGAATCCCCTTGATCTACACCGGCATCGTCTCCTCCCTTGACCGAGACGATCGGCCGGTGGCGGGTGAAAAAATCCCGCTCCGACTCTATTTCAAAAATACATGGCTTTAAGGAGGTACTTATGCCAATCAAAGGATATTTGACCTTCGAGAGCGAGAAGTGCAAAGGCTGCGGTTTGTGCGTGGCCTTTTGTCCGGTCAAAATTCTCTATCTCGACAAGAACACTCTGAATCAACAAGGTTACCCGATCGTCAAAATTACCGATCCCGACAAATGCATCGGTTGCGCCAGTTGCGCCTTGATGTGTCCGGACTCGATTATCACCGTGGAGGTCAAGAACTAATGGGAAAAATCTTGATGAAAGGCAACGAAGCCATCGCCCGCGCGGCGATGCTCGGCGGCCTTGAAGCTTTTTTCGGTTATCCGATCACTCCGCAGAACGAAGTTCCCGAATACCTGTCAAGATATTTACTGGAAGAGGGAAAAGTGTTCGTCCAAGCCGAATCGGAAGTCGCCGCCATCAATATGGTTTATGGCGCCGCTGCCGCCGGGTTCCGGACCATGACATCTTCCTCCTCCCCGGGAATCGCGCTCAAACAAGAAGGAATCACTTACCTATGCGGCAGCGAACTTCCCTGCGTGATCAGTTCGGTCATGCGCGGGGGCCCCGGGTTAGGCAGTATCCAACCCTCGCAGAGCGATTACAACCAAGCTACCCGCGGCGGTGGAAACGGTGATTACCATGTCATCGTTTTCGGCCCGGAAACGATTCAGGAAACCATCGACATCTTGAAAGAAGCCTTTGATATCGCCGATTATTACCGCAATCCGGTCATGGTACTCGTGGACGGATTGATCGGACAGATGATGGAAAGCGTCGATTTGACCAAACCGGTCAAAAAACGCTTCCTTCCGGAGAAAGATTACGCCGCCAATGGGACAAAAAACCATCCGGGCGAACGGCATATCATCAATTCGCTGTATTTGGAATCCAACGAATTGGAACATCACAATCTTTCCTTAAAGAAAAAATACGATTTGGCCACCGCCAACGAAACCCGGGTCGAGCTCATCAACATGAACGACCCCGATTATGTGATCGTCGCTTTCGGGACGATGGCGCGCGTCTGCCGCTCGGCCATCGAGAAATTAGCGGAGAAAAACATTCGTGTGGGCATGATCCGTCCGATCTCCCTGTGGCCGTTCCCCTCGAGCGTCTTTGAGACGATGGATGCGCCGCATCTCAAAGGAATCCTCTGCGTCGAAATGAATCTGGGAATGATGCTGACGGATGTTCTCGTCGCCAACAACGGACGTCACTCTGTGGGCTTTTTCGGGCGGGCAGGCGGAGTCGTCCCCGATCCCGATGAGGTCGTCGATGCGATCCTGCATTTTAACGAACGGGTGGTGAAATAATGGAAGTCAAGTACAAGAAAACCAAAGGTTTGACCGACAGTCCCCTGTCCTATTGTCCGGGATGCACGCACGGAATTATCCATAAATTGGTGGCGGAAGTCCTTGAAGAACTCGGAGTCTTGGGCGAATCCATCGTCATCGCTTCGGTGGGATGTTCCGTCTTCTCGTATCGGTTCTTCAACTGCGACGCCGTCCAATCCGCTCACGGAAGGGCCTGCGCCGTCGCCACGGGCATCAAAAGGAATCTTCCCGACCATGTCGTCTTCACCTACCAAGGCGACGGGGATCTGGCCTCCATCGGCATCGCCGAAACGATCCATGCGGCCAACCGCGGCGAAAACATTACCGTCATTTTCGTCAACAATGCCATTTACGGAATGACCGGAGGACAGATGGCTCCGACTTCATTGATCGGTCAAAAAACGACCACTTCCCCAATGGGTCGTATGGCCGAGGTTCACGGAAGTCCCCTGCACATCAGCGAAATCTTCTCCCAAATCGATCGCGTGGCTTATCTTGAACGGGTTTCGGTTTTCAATCCCCGGCAAGTCCGCAACGCCAAAAACGCGATCCGCAAGGCGTTCACCTACCAAGTCGAAAAACGGGGTTTCACGATGGTGGAAGTGTTGTCTTCCTGCCCGGTAAACTGGGGAATGACTCCCGTTGATTCATTGAAATGGATCGAAGAGAAAATGGTTCCCGTGTTCCCGCTCAAAGTATTCAAAGACAAAGGGGTGGAGAACAATGTGTAAACCCGTCAATATCCGTGTCGCCGGATTCGGCGGACAGGGAATCATGATGTTCGGACAAATGTTGGCTTACTGCGCCACCAACGACAATATGTTCAGTCTTTGGGTTCCCTCCTACGGTCCGGAAACTCGCGGGGGAACCGCCAACTGCTCAGTCATCGTTTCCACCAAAATGATCAACTCCCCGGTCTTCACCAACGCTGATGTCCTGGTGGCTTTCAATCAGCCGTCGTTGGAGAAATTCAAGGAAATGATCGTTCCCGGCGGATGTATTCTCTATAACTCCTCGATGATCCACGATCCCATCCTTCCGGAAGGCGTCCGCGGGTACGGCATTCCCATCAATGACATCGCCCTCGAATTGGGAACGATCCAAGTCAGCAACATGACGATGCTCGGGGCTTACCTGGAGTTTTCGGAATTGTTCAGCGACGCCACCGCCGAAAAAGTGTTGGAAAAGTATTTGGGGGAGAAGAAAGCCCATCTCCTCGGCATCAACAAACAAGCCATCCTACGCGGTCGCGAAGCGCTCCGCGCCCTAAAAGGTTGACCGATGAAATCGGTTCGTGAACTGTTGCCCGAAGCGAAAAAAGGCCCTAAACAACGCTTGGCCGTTGTGTTCGCCCATGACGAATTCGTGATGGACGCCGTCAAAGTGGCTGCCGAAGCGGGCATCGTCTCGCCGATTTTGATCGGCGATTCACCCGAAATCCATCGTTTGATCCGGGAGTTCGGTATCAACGAGCCCTGTGAAATCATTCATGAGCCCGATCCCGAACGGGCTTCCCGAGTCGGGGTGGATTTGATCAACGCCCACCGAGCGGATTTATTGATGAAAGGTCTTTTAGACACGAAGATTTTGTTGAAAGCCGTCGTCAACAGCGAAACCGGTATCAAAGCTGCTCGATTGCTTTCTCATGTCGGGTTGGTTTCGTTTCCGGAATTCGACCGAATCCTGTTCGTAACCGACGGGGCGATGAATATCGCTCCCACCGTCGAAGAAAAGATTCTGATCATCGAAAACGCCGTTCGCTTGGCTCATGCTTTGGGTTATGAAGAACCCAAAGTCGGAATCGTGTCGGCTGTGGAGAAAGTCAACCCCAAAATCGCTTCGACAGTGGACGCCGAAGCCATTAACGACTATTATCGGATCAATCCTCCGTCGGGATTTGTCATCGACGGTCCGTTCGCCGTCGACAATCTGGTATCACCCGAATCCGTGCGGCACAAGGGACTCAAGAGCCCGGTCGCCGGAATCGCCGACATCATGCTTTTCCCCAATCTGGACGGGGGAAACATCTTTTACAAGACCTCGGTTTTCTTGGGACACGCCAGCGCCGCCGGTTTGGTTCTCGGTGCCAAAGTCCCGATCATCCTCACCAGCCGCGCGGACTCTGCGGAAACAAAGTCCAACTCGATTGCCTTGGGGGTCATTTCCTGTCATGGATTATCTCATTCTCGTCATTAATCCCGGTTCGACGTCGACGAAAATCGCCATTTTTAACAATGACAAATTGATTCAGGAACAGACCCTGAAACATGACGTCGACATCATCCAGAGTTTTCCCACGATCATTTCCCAAAAGGACTTTCGCAAACAAATCATCATCGATTTCCTGACCGACCATCATTATTCCCTGACCGATATCGACGTTTTCGTCGGACGGGGAGGCATGCTCAAACCGATCAAAACCGGAGGAACCTTTCTGGTCACCCCCGCCATGGTCGATGAGCTGAAAGCCGCAAAGTACGGCCAGCACGCTTCCAACCTCGGGGCGGTTTTGGCCTTTGAAATGGCCAAACCCCTCAATCGCCCCGCTTATATCGTTAATCCCGTCTGCGTGGACGAAATGGAAGACATTGCCCGGGTTTCCGGACTCAAAGGGATGGAACGGACCTCGATTTTCCACGCCCTGAATCACAAAGCCATCGGAAAACGGTATGCGAAATCCGTGGATCGCGATTATGACGACCTGAATCTCATCATCGCCCATTTGGGCGGCGGGTTCTCGGTCGCCCTTCACCGCAAAGGCCGTGTGGTCGACGTCAACAACGCCTTGGGCGGGACCGGTCCTTTTTCCCCCGAACGGACAGGGACGCTTCCGACGTTTCCATTGGTGGAAATGTGTTTTTCCGGACAATACTCCCTCGACGAAATCAAAAGATTGCTGGCGGGAAAAGGCGGATTGGTCTCTTACTTGGGCACCTCCAACGGATTGGAAATCAAGAAACGCATCGAAGCCGGAGATCAGGAAGCCCGATTTTACTTTCAGGCAATGGCGTATAACGTTGCCAAAGAGATCGGTTCCCTGTATTTCGTCAACAAAGGTCAAATCGACGCCATCATCCTTACGGGCGGGCTCGCTTACAGTTCGATTTTTGTGGACATGATCAAAGAATATGTCCAACCGATCCAATCCGTGTCCGTGTTCCCCGGCGAGGACGAAATGCGCGCCTTGGCCGAAGGAACCCTCAGAGTTTTAAACAAACAGGAAAAATTGCAGGTTTATTGATTTCCAAGCCCCCTTATCCAGGGGGTTTTCCCATCGAAAGGAGCCTCCTCATGATCGCTGCCACCTTCAATGTCCGCATCGATGTCCCCATCGACGCCGCCCATCCTTGGAAAGAACGCCATCTTCGCATCGTCCGCTTTCTCAACGCCTCCGACTGGGATCTTTTGGGACTTCAGGAAGCCACCCCGAAAATGCTTTCCGAATTGATGGAATGGACGCCGAGGTATCGTTTTGTCGGGGTTCCTCGCCAAGGCGAAGACGAAATGTCGCCGATTCTCTATGATTTTCGGAAACTGACTCTTTTGGCATCGGGAACCTTTTGGCTTTCGGATACTCCCGACGTCGTTTCCAAGTGGGCGGATAGTTTCTTTTACCGAATCTGCACTTGGGCGGAATTCGTTCCCAAAGACGGGAAACCCTTCCGGATCTTCAACACCCATTTGGATTATGCCGGTTCCTCCGTACAAATCCGGCAAATGCAAGTCCTCTTGGGGAAAATGGCCCAACTGGATCGAAAAAAACCGCTTCCGGTTTTGCTGTCGGGGGACTTCAACGCCGAACCCGATCGCCCTGTTCACGACCTCATCCGCCGCCAGCGGCTCGCCAAAGGTCGGCGTTTGATTTCCGTTTATGACGGCGATTGCCGTTCCGGTCTGACCTTCCATGACTATCATGGCAACGGACCGGGTTTTCCCATCGATTTTCTGTATCATACTCCCGATTGGAAACGGGTTTCCGGCGGGATCATCACCGAGGGTGCGGAAACTCGGGAGTTTTTATCTGACCATTTTCCGGTGTTTCTGCGGTTGGAATGAATCGGTTTGGTTCCGTTCCTAAGGTAAGCGAAAAATACCACGGGAATGCCGAAACGCTTTGACAGTTCACCGGAGTCTGATTTATAATAGAGAGCATCAGCGGATCCTATGGATCCGATCCAACAATCAACTCGGGGGATATCAACATGAGAATCGGAATCATCGGACCCATCGGCAGTGGCAAGTCGACTTTGACGCGCAAGCTGGCCAACCATTACGGTTGCGCCATCGTCGAAGAACCGGTCGAGAAAAACGAGTACCTGCCCTATTTTTACAAAGACAAGGAAACCTTCGCGATGCTCTCGCAAAATGCCTTTTACAGTGCCTTGTTCTTGATGATGTGGAAGACTAAAGAACTGGAGAACGTCATCTGCGACTCAACGCTGTTTTCCAACCTCGTATTCACGGAATTGCTGCGGCTGGACGGAACGATGTCGGCGATGGAAGTCGCCCTCACCTATGCGATCGCCGACGAACATCTGAAACGGCTCCCGGACGTCGATGTCCACATCGTCATCGTCCGTCGGACGGAACAACTGTTCGAAAACGTCCGCCGTCGGGGTCGTGTGATCGAACAGGACCAACACGACTACCTCACTTTCCACTATGCCAACTATTATGATGTTTTGAAACGGATTTTTCGCAATTACCGCGTCCCCGAGAAAAAAATTCTCTGGCTTTCGATCGAAGACATGGAGAACCCCGACGAATTTGCGGGGATCGTTAAGGCGATCGAACGGAAATATGCCGAATCCCAAGCTTAACATAACAAACCCGCCGTATCCGATGGATGCGGCGGGTTTTTTCATTGAGAGAAGATCGGAAGCCGGAGGATTAATTCGTCATCTTCGAAAACCCCTGTGTCTTCGAATCCGTAAGCCATGTAAAAGGCGTAAGGCATCGGTTCTTCGCGGTCGCAAGAGGTGTAGAGGTACTTTCGACCGTCCTTCCGGCACTTTTCAACGAGAAGGTCCAAAATTTGTTTTCCATACCCATGACCTTGATGGGGAGCGGAGACCATGAGCCTCCACAGAAAATAGACCGGCATATCCGCTCCCGGCAGATCCTTCGGAAAGCGGTCAAGCATGACGAATCCGATCGGTTCGTTCCCCAAAAAAACCGCCCGTGGCCATGCGGTCCGCCGGTGCACATACGCTTGGGCCAGCGAGCGCACATTGGGAGCCACACAGCGTTTCTGCCCTTCGGTCAAGGTGTCGCTCAGACGGACCACTGGGCGTAAATTGTCTTCGGTGATGCGACAAAATCGAACTTTGGGTTGTTTCATAAGAATCCCCCTTCAGGAATGATTGGTTTCGGTCGTCGGATGGTGACGGAACCATTCGACGGTATCGCGCAAGGTTTCGGAAAACGGACGAAGCTCGGGCAAAAGATCGCGCTGCATTTTGGCATTGTCGAACCGTGAATTGTCCAACAAAGCCTCGACCATCGTCGGAGATACGTCGTGAAGAAACATCGCCCCCAGACGAGCGAGCAGTATAGGAACGCGGACCAAGAACACCTTTTTTTCCAGCACTTGGGCAATCGACCGATACAACTCACGGATCGTCAGCGGGTATCCGGTCAACAGATAATGTCCGTGAACCGGTTTCAAACCGGCTTGCAGGATGGCCTCGGCGGCGTCCCGGACATCGATGAAGTTATACCCGCCTTTGATATAGAAGAAGAGGCGACGGGAAAAGCAATTTTGGATTTCCTTTCCGGCGGCGGAGGGTTTAAAATCGTTGACTCCGATGACCGCAGAAGGATATAGGATCACCGCCCGGAGACCCGATTCGGTCATCAAGCGATGGACGTAAAGCGTTCCGGCGGCCTTGGATGCGGCGTAGGCACTGGAAAAACGTTCGGGAAAAAGCATTTCCGGTTCGGTGACGGGGGATCGAGGGTCGGGTTTATATATGGCGTCGGTACTCGAAATGTAAACCAGACGAACGCCCTTTTTCAGGCAGAAGTCAGCGATAGTACGAGTTCCGAGATCGTTGACGGCAAAGAGTTCCTCCCGGTGTCGGTTGGTAAGATCGATTTTTCCCGCCAAATGAAAGAAGACATCGTTGGCAGCGACTTCCCGATCCAAAAAGTCCGGGTCGAAGATGTCGCCGAAAGCAATAGGAGCCTCAAATGCTTCCAACGCGGGTCCCGATTGTCGGGCAAGAATCTTATAGGGGAGTTTTCGCGCGGCCAGGAGTCGTGCCAGCGTGTTGCCGATATGACCGGTGGCGCCGGTGAGAATGAACATCGAATCAGTCTCCGTTCGGGCGTTTCTGGTTCCATTATATCAAAAACCGGCAGAGGAAGAACCCTTTTTATTAAAATCTACCTTTCATCCGCAAACGGCGATTCACGAATGACCCGTCCGGCTTGGATCTCGATCGATTGTCGTGATGAAAAGGGTTTCATAGGGTTGCCAGTGAAGGAGAGTTCGTGGTAGAATAGAAGCGTTTTGTTATTCACAAACTAAATAGCAAATCGCCAATATAATATGGATAATTTGGTTCCATAGTCTCTACCAGACGACCTAATCGTCTGACTATTGGTCATTCCGTCCCATGCGTCATGTCGGTCTTTTTTATGTGTGGGATACTGTTGGCGAGGATTCTCAGCATTTTGGGAACACTTGCTTTTTTTTTGTTTTAACAAAACAAAAAAATCCAACAGGAGGGAAACATGAAAAGCATCGAGAACTTCTTCAAACTGCGGGAAAGCGGGACCAGCTTTTCCAAAGAACTCGTCGCCGGGGCGACTACGTTCTTCGCAATGGTCTACATCATTTTCGTCAATCCCGCGATTCTCTCGAAGACCGGCATTCCCCACGACGCCGTCTTCGTCGCCACGATCCTCGCCACGGTGATCGGGACGCTCGTCATGGCCTTGTTCGCCAACGTGCCCTACGCCTTGGCACCGGGAATGGGTCTGAACGCCTTTTTCACCTACACCGTCTGCCTGGGGTTGCAATTCTCGTGGCAGGAAGCTTTGGCTTTGGTCTTCATCTGCGGTATCATCAATGTCGTCATCACCGTCACGAAAGTCCGCAAGTCGATCATCAAAGCGATTCCGAAAAGTCTTCAAAACGCCATCGGCGGCGGCATCGGATTGTTCATCGCCTACATCGGATTGAAAGATGGCGGCATTCTCAAATTCACGATCGATCCCGGCCATTGGGTGGAATCCTTCGGAACGATTTTCGGGGACGCCTCGGCCATTCCGGAGATTGTCAAGTTTGATACTTGGGGACCGGTGCTTGCCATCCTCGGTCTCATCCTCACCATCGTCCTCTTGGTTCTCAAAGTTCGCGGCGCCATCTTGTGGGGAATCGTCGCTTCCGCGGTCCTCGGCATTTTTATGGGTTTGACCACCGCTCCGGACTTTTCCGGCGTCGGTGGCAGCGCCTATGGAGACATGTTCGTCAACTTCGGAAACACCTTTGGCAAATGCTTTGTCGGTTTTGGAACTTTGTTCTCCCAATGGGAACGCCTCCCCTTGGTCTTCCTCGCCATTTTTGCCTTTTCGCTGACCGATACGTTTGACACCATCGGCACGTTCATCGGTACCGGCCGCCGCAGCGGCATCTTCACCGATGCGGATCTGACCGCTTTGGAAACCAGCACCGGGTTCAAAACGAAAATGGATCGCGCATTGGTCGCGGACGCCGTCGCTACTTCCGTTGGCGCGGTCCTTGGAACTTCCAACACCACGACCTATATCGAATCCGGAGCCGGAATCGAAGCCGGAGGACGCACCGGTCTGACCAGTGTCTTCACCGCCATTTTGTTCCTGCTATGCCTCGTTCTGTATCCGCTCGTCGCGGTCGTTCCCGCCGCCGCCACCGCTCCGGCGTTGATCATCGTCGGAATCATGATGGCCGGCGCTTTCAAGGAAATCGATTGGAGCGATTTTGCGGAGGCGGTTCCTGCCTTTCTGGCCGCCAGCATCATGGCTTTCGCCTACAGCATTTCGATCGGTATCGCCTTTGGTTTCATCTTCTATGTCATCATCCGTCTGTGCCAAAAACGTGGAAAAGAAATTCACCCGATCCTCTGGGTCTCCACGGGGTTGTTCTTCCTGTACTTCGTCTTGATGTCCCTGAACGAACTCGGTATCCTCGGCTGACATTCGCATTCCTCCTTCACCCGGTTTCTCCCAAGAAACCGGGATTTTTTTTATAAAAAAAACCGCCCTTGCGAGGACGGTGTAGTGGTTGGAAAGGGGATTATCGCCACAAGAACCAAACGAGCAGATAGCCGACGGTTACCGCCGACAGGGTGTAGGGAATTCCCAGACGCATGAAATCCCATGTCTTGACTTCGTAGCCATCTTTGCGAAGGATTCCGATGGCGGTGATGTTAGCCGAAGCACCGATGGGCGTGAGATTTCCCCCCAAGGTGGCCCCGATCAACAAACCGAAATAGAGAAGCTCCGGCTGAATGCCCATGTTCGATGCGATGATCGCGGTGACCGGTAGCATCGTGGCCACATAGGGAATATTGTCCACGAACGCCGAGATCAATACCGAAGTCCAGACGATGATGGAATAGGCGGCGAACAGGTTGTTTCCGGCGATTTGGGAAATGAAATCGCCGATGGCGGTAATGACGCCCGCATTTTCAAGCGATTTGATGACGATGAACAAGCCGCAAAGCAGGAACAAGGTGAAAAAGTCGACTTCCTTCAAGGTGTCTTTTACGACGTTGGTTTTGGGTACCTTCACCATTTTGCGGACGATACCGACGACCATCAAGCCCACGCAGATCAACCCGTTGGTGACTTCGGGTTTTCCGGGAATGAATGAGGCGGCGATCAAAAAAACCACGACTCCGACCATGAGGAACGAAGGAAAGAAGTCGGTCACGACCGTCTTCTGATCGATCGACGGTTTTTCCTTTTGTTTCGGCAGCAGCGCATACAGAACCAGAGTGGCGACCAAAAACCCAAGCTGAACGATGAAGAACAAACTGACTTTTCCTTGGAAGAAAAAGAAATCGAAGAAATCCATGTTGGCCTGAGCCCCAAGCATGATCGAGGTCGTGTCCCCGACCAGCGTTCCCGCCCCCTGCAGATTGGAGGCGATGGCGATGGCGATCAATGAAGGGACCGGATTGACTTTCAGTTTCTTGGAAATCGTCAGCGCCACGGGAGCCACCATTAAAACCGTGGCGACATTGTCGACGAAAGCGGAAATCAAACCCGCCAAAACGGACAACCACAAGATGGCGACGGTGATATTGGGGGCTTTTTCGATGATCCAGTCGGCCATTAACGCCGGCATTTTCGACTCAATGAACAAAGCGACGACGCCCATCGTCCCGAAAATCATCAGGATGACGTTCCATTCGATCGCACCGAAGATCTGATCCAGCGGCATATAGTCGATGTGGCTTCCGCCCGTCAACCATTCGTTGATGGGGAGATAGGTCATGAGGATGAAAATCGTGGCCGCCGCCAGGGCGATGTAAGCCCGGTATTTAGCAAATGCAAGCAATAGGACGTATGTCAAAAGAAACAGGACGAGGGCAATGATCATAGGGGCTCCTTGGACAAAAAGATTACGTTCAAAGTGAATTATATCACAGACACAAGGTACGGACAAGAACCTTTAAAGGTAGAACAAAAAAACCGTCCGAGTTATCGGACGGTCAAGAAATCAGAATAAAGATACGGTGAGGAAGATGACGGCCAGAAGGCTGGACACCAACGAAACAACCGTGATTTGCGTATTGATGGAAGGACCGGCGGTATCTTTGAATGGGTCGCCTACGGTGTCGCCGACAACGGCGGCTTTATGGGCGGGAGAACCTTTTCCGCCATGATTTCCGGCTTCGACGTATTTCTTTCCGTTGTCCCACAGTCCCCCGGAATTGCTCATGAAAAGGGCGAGAAGGAGTCCGGAAACGATGTTGCCGGTCAAGTAACCGCCGATGGCGGAAACCCCTCCGACAAATCCGACGACCAGCGTCATCACGATGGCGAAGAGTCCGGCGGGAATCAATTCTTTCAGTGCCCCCGAGGTGGCAATCAAAATGCATTTTTCGTATTCGGGAACGACGCCCGGTTTTCCCTCTTTGAGTCCCGGGATTTCATTGAACTGCCGGTGGATTTCCGCCACCATTCGCGAAGCGTTGCGGCCGACTCCGAGCATCAGCATCGCGCTGAATACCGCCGGAACCGCCGCGCCGATCAAAAGACCGAAGAAAACGGTGGGATCGGTGACGTCGAATCCGGTCAGGGCTTGATGGACGACATACCCCGCGGCGGCATTGATCTCCGCGATGGCGTCGTTGACCTCGCTCATGAAGGCGCCCAAAAGGGCGATCACCGTCAAACCCGCAGCTCCGATCGCAAAGCCCTTGGTGACGGCCTTGACCGTATTCCCGGCGGAATCGAGTTTATCGGCGACCTCGATCACCGATTCGCCCAATCCCCCCATTTCCGCCAATCCCCGGGCATTGTCGACGATGGGTCCGTAAGCATCGTTGGAGATGATCATTCCGACGATGGATAACATTCCCACGGCCGCCATCGAGATGCCGAACATTCCCGCAAACGTGTAGGCGACCAGCGCGGAAATCGCGATTCCGACCATCGCGGGAAGGACGGACAAGAAACCGTAACTGACTCCGGAAATGATGGTGAACGCCGGTCCGGTTTCACTGGCTTTCGCAACTTCGTGAACGGGTTTTTTGGAGTCGTCCGTAAAGTAGTCCGTGACGATTCCGATGAGGACACCCACGAACAACCCCACCATCGCCGCTCCGTAAATGCTCCAGGCGGAATACAGTTCGACCGCCGGATTGGCCTTCCATACGGCGCCAAAAATGATGGTGGCGATCAATGTGAAGACGGCGAAAATGCCAGTGGTGATATAGGTACTCATATTGAGGGCTCGAGTGGGAGATCCGGTCTTTCCCATTTTGGCGAAGAATACACCGATGATCGAAGCCAACAAACCCAAGGCCGCATAACAGAAGACCAAAGCCACATAAGATGTGCCTCCGGCTTTATCCAGCGAAGCAGCCATGACGAGCGCGGCGGTCATCGAGGCGACATTGGAGTCGAAGAGGTCCGCACCCATTCCGGCGACGTCACCGACGTTGTCACCGACGTTGTCGGCGACCACGGCCGGATTCCGGGGGTCATCTTCGGGAATGCCGAGTTCGACTTTCCCGACTAAGTCGGCGCTGATGTCCGCGGTTTTGGTGAAAATGCCGCCCCCGGCTTTGGCAAACAAAGCCAGCGAAGAAGCTCCGAAACTGAATCCCAACAGCATAGTGGTATTCCCGGTGATCCACATTACCAAGCAAACGCCCAACAACGTGGCCCCGACGACGGCCATGCCCATGACCGCACCGCCGCGGAAGGCGGATAGGAAACTGGGTTGGATTCCGATTTGGGCGGAATGGGCGGATTTTTTGTTGGCGATGGTTGCGACTTCGATCCCGATTCGTCCGGCCACGGCCGAAAATGCCGTTCCGAACAGATAGGTAATCGCCATCGTCAAATTTTCCCAGAAGTTGCCTTTCCAGATCGGAATCGGCAGGAAGACAAAAATGAGGACGGCCAAGACCAATGCGAATTTGGCCAAAACGAGGTATTCCTTGCGTAAAAAGGTCAATGCTCCCCGACGGATGTACTCGCCGATGGTTTCAATCGTGTCATTCGCTTTCGGCTGACGCTTGACCCAGAGGAAAAGCCAAGCGGCGAAGACGAAGGCCAAAACCGAGACGAATATGCCGACGATGATGAAAATGATGGTCGCATTCATGCGGATGAAACCTCCTTGATGGTGCCGTTTTTCCTATTTTATCATGGAAGCCGGTCTTCTTCAATGCGATTTCCGGAATATCCTCGGTCGAAACGGAGGAAGCTTTGCTTTCTCTCCAAAAACGACCAAGATTTTCCGCGCTTTAGTTGACACCGACCCTCTCTTTATGATACATTGAATGCATCAAGTCGAAATCGGAGGATATGTTCATGAAAAAATGGGAATGTGTTTGCGGCTACATCTATGACCCCGCGATCGGCGATCCCGCCAACGGAATCAAACCCGGAACCGCCTTTGAAGATCTCCCGGAAGATTGGGTCTGCCCGGACTGCGGTCTGTCGAAAGAAAATTTTTCCCCGCTGAACTGAGATTCATCCGAAACGGACACCTAGAAGGTGTCTTTTTTGTTTTTATGGGATGCCCTTGTAATTACAATTTAAAGGATATATAATTAGAACATCAAATGAAAATTGAGGAGGAAAAGGATCCATGAAGAAATTTTTCCAAGAATTCGGAGCGTTCATTTCCCGCGGAAACGCTTTGGATCTCGCTGTCGGTTTGGTGATTGGGACTGCATTCAACGCCATCATCAAAAGCCTTGTCAATGACATCATCATGCCGTTGATCAGTTTGATCGGGGGTAAGGACGTCGGCAATTGGTTCGCCGTTCTGCGCGGAACCGCGACCTATGATCTCACCTCCGGGGCGTGGGTTTTTTCGGCGGATGCCGTCGTCTTACGATATGGTGCATTCATCCAAGCCATCATCGACTTCTTGATCATCGCCCTTGCCATTTTCTTGGCGCTGAAGGTCATCATGGGGTTCCGCAAGAAACTCGACGAAGTGAAGGCAAAATTGGTTCACAAAGAACCCGAAGCAGAAAAGAAATAAGTTCACCGGCCGTTTTCTTCGGAAAACGGGTTTTTTTTGTAAAAAAACCATGATAATTAGTCTCCTAAAAATGAATATGATATAATAAAAAAATAACGGAGGGATATCCATGTGGGATTTTCTGCGAAAATTTTTTTTGTATACCGATGATGGATCGGGATATTACTCGATGTTTTCCGATGATCTCGGAGAAGGAGCCTTCGGTTCTCGTCATCTGATCTGGATGGTGCTTGTCGTTTTGTCGGTTATTGCGGCTTACCATCTGTTCAAACGAAAACCCGTTTGGGGACGATGGTTCATTCTCGTGATGGGGTCATTATTGTTCTTAACCCGGTTGACCCACCAAACGGTTCGGGCGATTCTCGGAGTCGAAAACCCGTGGACCCAAGCGTTTCCATTTCATATGTGTACGGTTTTGACGTTTTTATTACCGGTGGTTGCGGTATTCAACCTGAAGGCG
>JAKLGB010000016.1:2756-20662 GCA_022710895.1 Bacillota bacterium | reverse complement strand
AGTATTACCGCCGAGAGAACGCCACGGTGGCGGATGGATTCTTGGCCATCACCGCCAAATCGGAGAACTATCTGGGCAAACTCTACACCTCTGCCCGGCTCACGACCAAATACAAAGGCTCTTTTGAAAATGTCCGTGTCGTCGTGCGCGCAAAAATGCCTTCCGGCCGCGGAACCTGGCCGGCCATCTGGATGATGCCGTTGATGAATTCCTATGGCGGGTGGCCCGACAGCGGGGAGATCGACATCATGGAATATGTCGGATACGATCCCGATACGATCCACTGCACCATTCACACCGATATCTTCAATCATAATCTGGGAACCCAGCTCGGTTACTCCAAAGACCTTCCGAATGCCGAAACCGAATTCCACGATTACGAATTGGTCTGGTCACCGGGACATCTCGAGGGCCATGTCGACGGAACGAAGTATGCCGAATTCAATTACGTGGCGGCTTTGACGAAGGATTACTTTTATCACCAGGCTTTTCCTTTCGATTCCCCGTTCTTCCTGATTCTCAATCTCGCCGTCGGCGGGAGTTGGGGCGGGGCGCAAGGCGTCGATCCGACCATTTTCCCGACCGCGTTGGAAGTCGATTACGTCCGCGTCTACAAACTGGATTATGCGCTGATTGACGAAGAAGCGCCGAGCACTCCCATCGACTTGGAGCCGACCAATCTTGACAATACCCTCTTTTGGCGTCCTTCGACCGATGATTACGGTGTCGAAGGGTATGCGGTTTTCGTCAACGGTCAGTTCAAGAAATACGCCAGTCTGAACCAAGTGACCCTCACCGGGCTCACCAAAGGCGTGACTTACGACATCCAAGTCCAAGCCGTCGACTTTGTCGGGCGAGCCTCGGAATTGTCTGCCATCCTTTCCTTTACCTACGAATGAATCTCGGACCGGCGGTTTCGCCGGTCCTTTTTTTGCGATGCCAAACTTGATTTGACACCCAAAAAAGCGTATACTGAAAACACGATGACCGATCCCGCAATCGCAGGAGGATTCCCATGCAAGAAAATCGACTTTTAAAGCAAAGGCTTACCCTCTTTCTGGTCGGGGACTCGACGATGGCGGCCTTTCCTTCCGGTCCAGGGGAAACCCGATACGGATACGGAACCCGGCTCCAAGATTGTTTCGACCCTTCCGTTCAGGTCGTCAACCTGGCTCTTTCCGGCCGCAGTTCGAAAAGTTTTTTGGCGGAGGAAGAGTATAACTTGCTTTTATCCTCCCTGAAACAAGGAGATTATTTGGCCATCGCCTTCGGTCACAACGATGAAAAACCGGATCCGGCTCGGCATACCGCGGCGTATCTCCCCGCGGATGACCCGAGGGGTTTTGCCTATCATCTGGATCGTTATTATTTGCAAATCGCCTTCGATCGCGGGGCGCATCCGATTCTGTGCACCCCGATCGTCCGTCGGGATCCCGAGGGACGGTACATCGGTGCCCATGTGCACCGGGTAGGAGAAGGTTCGGACGGCGAAGCGGAAGATTATCCGCAAACCATCCGGGATTTGGCATTCCTTCGCGGGGTGACTCTCATCGACATGACACAGGCTACCGAACGGCTTTATCGCGAAAGGGGACCGAAAGGCACCTTGGCTCTTCACGCCACGCAACCCGACGACTCCTCCAAGCCGGATAATTCGCATCTGTCGGCGGAAGGAGCCTGGGTCATCGCCCGTTTATGGGCGGAAACGCTGCGACGGACCGCCGATCCTTTGCGTCTCCGTTTGAAGCCCCTCGAGAATGATGGATTCAATCAGGATGAGCGGTCGACAAAAAAAGCGTCTTCCCGGAAGAAAGACGCGGAGAACGGGTGAATCCATGAATACTCTATGGGAGAAAATGTTCCTGCAAATCCGCAGAGCCCCCGCGACATGGGCATTGATTTTGGTCAACGCCGCGATGCTGGTCACTACGATCGCCATGGGCGGTTTCACCACCGCCACCCTGTTGCAAATGGGCGGATTGGTGCCGAAACTGGTCCAAGATGGAGATTTATGGCGTTTGTTGACGTCGATGTTTTTGCACGGCGGGGCGCTCCATTTCTTAATGAACATGATGGGTTTGTATTATCTTGGTACTCCCCTGGAACGGACGATGGGTTCGGGCAAGTATGCCATCTTCTATTTGATTTCGGGGCTGGGGGGTGGGGCCGCAGTGACCTTGTTGGAAGAACCCTATACCCTGACCATCGGCGCAAGCGGATCGGTGTACGGACTGATGGCCGCGCTGTTGTACATTACGTTTGTTAGGAAGAATTGGTTCACTCCGGCATCCGTCCGCTCGATCCGGACGATGATCATCGTCAATTTCTCGATCACCTTTCTTTTGCCTTCCATCAGTGTTTGGGGCCATCTGGGTGGCTTCATCGTCGGCTTTTTTCTTAGTCTGGTGTTGATGCCCAAAGTTCCGATGTTCATCGCGAAAGCCCGCGATCAGGAATTCCGAAACGAAAATATGGAAAGAAACGACGAATCCGACGATTCGCTTCCCGAGTCTTGATGGAGTTTGAACCGTTAAAAACCGCCTGAGCAGGCGGTTTTTTGGTTATTATCCCAACAAAAGACGGTTTATTCCATCTATCCATTTACTGGGGAAACAATACTGTCGTGGTTCGGAATTATCAAGCCGAAGTCTCTCTGTGATTCCAAAAAATTAACGAGAAAACTGCTTTTCACAAAAACATCATCATATTCAAGGCGCGGGGTTGCTTTTTTTCCCCCAATCTCCTATAATGCTTTTGTATTAAGTCAAAATCCATAGGAGGAAACAGATTTGAAGAAGATTCTCGGCTTGTTTGTGCTTGCCCTGATCTCGATCGGGTTCGTCGCTTGCGGCGTCACCACGACCCCAACGACAACGACCACAACGACGTCAGCGACCACGACGACAACGACCACACCGTCGTCCGGGACTACGACCACAACGACGACATCGGCCACCGTCACCACGACCACGACGACGACCACCACCGCCAGCATCAGTATGGCCACGGAAAGCTATCCCCCCATTCTGAATGTCCAATTCGTCCCCAGCACCTCGGTCGATGCGGCCATGACCACCAAGTTGGTCCAGCTGGAAGGACTCTTGGAAACCGCCCTGTATCAACACGGTTATGTCATCAATGTGAACATCAGCGTCGGAACCAGTTACGCCGCCGTCATTGAGGCAATGGCTTCCGGACAAGTTCATGTCGGTTTCTTGACCGCACAGCAATACGCTTTCACCACCTTGGAATTCCCGGGTGCCGTCGAGGTCCTTTTGACATCGGTCCGCGATGCGTATTTCGCTCAACTGGACGGAACCACGATCATCGATGATCCCGCCGTCATCATCGCCAACGCCAACGCCGCGGGATACGACGGAACCACGAACCCGGCTGTAAAAGTCAGCTCCTATTATTCCATGTTGCTCGTCAGAACCGAAGATTATGCGGATTATGATACCGAAGGAATCGCGGGTCTCGCCGGCAAAAACGTCGGAACCCAGTCTACCACCTCCGGCTCCGGATTCGTTTATCCTTCCTTCCTGTTGAGCCAAAACGGCTTAGAATTCGTTCCCAATTCTCAAGGCCCGATCGCTGCGAATGGCGAAGTCGGATATACCACCATTTCCGGGCACCAAGCCGCCGTCAACGCGCTGCTCAATGGCGATGTCGATGCGGTCTTCACCTTCTTCGATGCTCGTTTCCACGCTACGGCATATGACGCATGGAAAGCCGCCAATCCCGGAAAGAACATTTTCGAAGAGACTCGGGTTGTCGCTTTGACCACCGGAATCTACAACGACACGATCAGCGGCATCTCTTCCTTAAGCGCTGGATTGAAAGCTGCCATTCAGCAATCCTTCATCGAAGTCATCGCTCAACCTGCCGGCTTGGCAGCTCTCACGATTTATAACCACAAAGGCTATCTGGTCGCCCATGATTCCGATTATGACGGCGAAAGAGCGCTGTATCAATTCCTGCACCCGGAAGACTAATCCTATCTAGACCCGGAGGTCGAACATGCTACAATTTGTTGATGTCATCAAGACCTACCCCAACGGAGTCCAGGCGCTTCGAGGCGTGAATCTGAAGATTGCCGACGGAGAATTCGTCGCCATCATCGGCTTGTCCGGGGCGGGAAAATCGACCTTGCTCCGCGCCATCAACAAGATGATCCCCATCACCTCGGGAAAAGTTGAAATCGACGGGATCGATGTCAGCACCATCAAAGGCCGTCGGCTCCGGATGCTTCGTCGGAGCATCGGCATGATTTTTCAATCCTTTAATTTGGTCAAACGCATGTCTGTTTTCAATAATGTCCTGATGGGCAGAGTGGCATTCCACTCTGCCTTCTTGACATTGTTCGGGGTTTTTCCCAAAGAGGACAAGCTGCTCGCTCTCCAATCTTTGGACACCATGGGGATTCTCGACAAAGCTTTCATCCGCGCCGATCAGCTGTCCGGCGGGCAGCAGCAGCGGGTCGCTCTGGCCCGGGCGCTCACGCAAAAACCAAAATTGATTTTAGCCGACGAACCGGTCGCTTCGCTCGATCCGATCACCACCGTTCAGGTCATGGATGACTTCGCGCGGATCAACCGGGATTTCGGGATCACGATCGTCGCCAACATGCATCATGTCGACTTGGCTTTGAAGTACGCGACCCGCATCATCGGCATCCGGGAAGGCACTGTCGTTTTCGACGGGCTGTCCTCGGAAATCAATGACCAAATCTTGGTCGACATCTATGGACGGTCTCTGAAACACGACGAAGTCTTGGGTGAATGAGATGAACAAAATCGCTCTCCCCAACGGAAAGTTCGTCGTCAAACCCTTCAACAAGATGTGGATCGTGTTGCCGATCCTCGTCGGTTTGGTGGTCTTGTTCTGGCAGTTCATCCGTATGGATCCGGCCTTCCAACCCGAAAACATCAAACTGGATCAACTGAAGATCATTTTGGTCAAATTGTTTACTCCCAAAGGCAACCGCACCTGGGAAGATTATTTCAAGTTCATGTTGAAACTGGAAAATCCGTTGATCGCCACGCTGAAAATGTGTTTTGCCGGGACGATCATCGGTTCGTTGCTGGCGATTCCGTTCGCCATTCTTTCCTCTAAGAACATCGTGAAATATCCTCCGATCTATTGGGGATTCCGAACTCTTCTCAACCTGTTCCGCACCATCCCGATGGTGGTTTTGGCCATCATCGCCGTGTTGTTCATCGGCACCGGTCTGCTGGCGGGCATCATCGCGATCACTCTTTTCACGTTCGGTGTGATGTCCAAAATGCTTTATGAGGTCATCGAAACCGTCGACATGAATCCGTATGAGGCTTTGGAATCCACCGGAGCCAACCGCGTAACGGCATTTCGTTTTGCCGTCGTTCCCCAGATCATGCCGATTTTCATCAGTTATCTGCTCTACGTTTTTGAAATCAACATCCGGGCTTCCGCCATTTTGGCTTATGTCGGGGCGGAAGGGCTCGGGGTCGCCATCAAAGACAATACCCTGTATAACTATGACCGGGTGGGAGCGACCATCATGGTGTTGCTGGTTCTCGTTTTGATCATCCAAACCTTTTCCGGGTGGGTCAGGAGGAGATTGCAATGATCGAATTCCTCCGCCGATTATTTAAAATCAAACCGCAACCGAAATCGGTTCTGACTCCAGAAAAGGTATTGAAACGGAAACCCAAACGGTGGATCATGAACCTCCTGTTCACGATCGCCATGATGGCAGCAGTTGCCTATTCCTTCAACAAGGCCACCTACAACGAAATCCGTCTGCGTACTTTCGACATCTCGTTTCAAACGATGATCCGCCAACTCGGAATGATCAACTGGGACTTTTTCTTCGGACGAGAACCGTGGGAATTCGTGGACGGTATCGTCTTCATGACGATTCAGACTCTCGCCATCGCCTTCCTCGGAACCCTGTTGGGGGCGATTCTGGCGCTTCCGTTCGGGTTTTTGGCATCCAAGAACATTGTCGGAAAGCATGTGGCGGTTTTCGGAGATTTCCTTCTAACCGTTATTCGGGTTTTCCCGGAAATCATTTTGGCCATCATCTTGGTCAAGGGATTCGGGATGAACGCCTTCGCCGGCCTCTTGACCATCGGGTTGCACTCGATTGGAATGTTGGGAAAACTATTCTCGGAAACGATCGATGCCATGGACAAAAGTCCTCTCGAAGCCCTCGACGCCGTCGGAGCGACCACCTTTGATAAAATTCGCTACGGAATCATTCCCCAAGTTCTCCCCGATCTCACCTCGGTGGCGCTATATCGTTTGGATATCAATGTCCGCTCCGCTTCCGTGCTCGGCATCATCGGAGCCGGGGGCTTGGGAACGACCTTGCTCTTGGCGGGGGACAACTGGGGTTGGGATACCATCGGTGCGATCATGATTGCCATCATCGTGATGGTCGTCACCGTAGATATCGTTTCCAGTTATTTGCGGAACAAATTGATCTGAGTTTTCCAAAACCCGTCGAATCTCACCGAAGGAAAAAAGTCCAGATCCGGTCCAATTAACGGATTTATGCTGTAACTGAACTGAAAACGGTTGGGTGTCGTCTTCCATCTGTCAATGAAGGATTCGACATATCATCCGTTTTTTGATTTCATCAGGTTTTGAATTATCTTATCGAATGATGATATTATCAACAGGAGGAAAAGTATGCTCAAGTACCAACAGAAACTCGCTCATGTTTTTGAGGAATATCGACACGCTCTGTTTCATCCGATCCTTCCGAAGATCCTCCACATCGTGCTAATGGTCCTTTTGCTTCCGTTTCATCTGGCTTTTCTCGCCCTGGTCGCCGGGTTTGAAATCATCTTTTTTTGGATTACCGTCTTTCGGGTGCCAGCCGATTTCATCCAAGAGACCATCGAAGAAAATCATCAAATTTCACCCGCCGGCCTTTTCGTAGTTTATTGTGTCTCCTATCCGATGAAATTGGTGTTTGATTTCATCACGGGGATTTTATTGGTATCCCTCGGTTGGTTGTTTCTCTTCATCAACCTGATCGGTTGGATCGGGTCGTTGGGAAGAATCGATTTTCAGCCCTTATTGATGCAAGAGACTCCTGTCTCCTCTTCGGAAACGGAGGAAAAAAACCCATGAAAAGCACCGTCGTCAACTTGACCGCCATCTGGAAACGGTATTTCGCCTGTCAACGGTTCAGCCATTATCCCAACTGGGTCAGAATCGCGCTTTTCATCCTGCTTTTGCCCTTCCACATTTCCTTTGTGGTCCTATATGGCGCATTAAGCATCCTATATTTTGCGATTTCCATGATCCGGATTCCGGGAGATTTTCTCCGTGACACCCTTCGGGAAGTGATTTCTAAACATTGGTTGATCCAGTTCGTCGTTTATGCCATCGTTTATCCGCTCAAATTTTTGTTTGACCTGATTACCGCTTTTCAATATCTTCCGCTTTCCGTGCTCTATTTCCTTTGTTCACTTATGGGATTCATCGGCTCATGGGGTGGAGTTGCATTTCAACCCTTCCTGATGTACATCGACACGAATCGTGTTCATGGAGCATCCCCCGATCAACCCTCGAAAAAAAAGGCGATCATTACCGGTGTGATCGCATGGACAACGATCTTGGGGGTTCTGTTTGCCGTCTTTATTCTTCCGCTGATGAATCATCTCTTCTATAATATTCGAATCGAAGGGATGTATCAAGACCCGATTGAAGTTGCGGCCGAAAGCGAATATACCGTGAAGACTTCGCGGTCGATGAATGTTGCCATCTTTTCATTTACTCCCGCCGAGTCCCGAGTCTATTTCCTGTCCTCAAGCGGCAATTATGACACCAAAATCACGGTCGAAGATGCAAATCGGGATTTCATAGACTCTGATGATGACGGTGGGTATCAGTATAATTTTAACCTTCCGATCTATTTGACAGCCAATCAAACCTATTTTTTCGTTGTTTCCACCGTCTATCGGGGGTATGCCGCCGAGTTCGACTTTATCGTCTCGCGCGAACAAGTTGCCGACGTGTCCAGTTTCGGGCTGGCTTTCCCGATTACTGGAGCGACTTCTTTTACGGTGACGACCAGCCAATCCCGAAAAGTGTATTACGAATTCATCCCTCAAGTATCGGGAACATATACCATCACTTCCACGGGGGGGCTGGACACGACCGTGGCCCTTTATAGTTCAACATATGCACAAATTACTTTCGACGATGATACTGGAGCGGGACTCAATTTTTCGATTACCCGCACATTTAGTGCCGGAACAACCTATTATCTGGCCTTCAGTCTGTATGGGACTTCCTCAGGAAGCTTTACCGTCAACCTTTCAAAACTGAATTAAAAACGGTCGGAATGGGGCATCCATTCCGACCGTTTTTTGGAAAAGCTCTTGATTACTTACAGTGTTAAGCAACTTGTTTACCAAATGCTCGCTCCTCTTCCCGGAGTTGACGCATGGTGAATCCGAACAACACCGTGGCGATTCCCACCGAAATCGTGTCCGCGATCAGTTGGGTCCAAACGACGCCGTCGATGCCGAAGAGCGCATTGAGGAGGAAAAGGATCGGTAGGTTGATGACGGCTTGCCGTAACATGACCAAGAAAAGCGATTGTTTGCCTTTGCCCATGGCTTGAAACGTGGTGTTGAGCAGAAAGAACATCACCATCGGGATCGTTCCGATGCAGGCCACCCGCAGGAAGGCCGAACCCAATACGACCGTGGCCTCATCCTTCATGAAGAAGCGGACGAGTTCGGGGGCGAACAACTCGAAGAGCAGAACACACAACAGAGCGAAAACGGCTCCCGCCAAGCGGGCGAAACGGCTGATCCGTTCCATCCGGTCATATTGCTTGGCGGCGTAATTGTAGGCCACCAAAGGCAAAACCCCTTGACTTAATCCCATCGAAACGTTGAGAGGGATCGTATCGATCTTTTTGACCACGCCCATCGCCGCGACCGGAAGATCTTCATAAGATGAGAGCACCTTGAATAGAGCCGCATTCGCCAAAATCGCCAATAGCGTCGCTGCCGCGGCCGGCATGCCGACGGAAAACACATTTTTCGTCAATTCGCGGTTGAGGCGGATGTCGGCGGGATTCACCGAGAGGACCGAACGTTTCCGCAGGACCCCCATGAGGATCAGATAATAGATTAGAGAAACCCCGTTGGCCAACATTGTCGCCATTGCGGCCCCGGCCACGCCCATGTCAAGAACGAAAATGAAAATCGGGTCCAAGATGATATTCAGGATTCCTCCGAGGGCGATGCCCACGGATGACTGACGGGCATAACCTTCGCTGCGAAGCAAATGACCGAGGACGATGCCCAACGTCGTGGGCACACCGCCGATCACGGTGGTCCACAGAAGGTAATCCCGCCCGAAACCGATCGTCGCGGAGCTCGCCCCGAGCAACCGCAGAATCGGATCGAGAAAGAGCCATAAAAGGATGGAATAAACGACGGTGAAAAGAAGGGTGCCGAAGAAACTGAAGGCGGCGACGTGTTTGGCTTCATCCGGGCGCTTTTCTCCCAACATTCGGGATATCAGACTGCCCCCGCCGATTCCAAACAGGTTCGCGATGGCGACCAAGAACATGAACGCCGCAAAGGCCACGGAAACCGCCGCCACCATATCGGGATTGCCGATTTGCCCGATGTAGAACGTGTCGGCGAGGTTATAGATGAGGGTGACCAATTGACTGAGGATCGAAGGCAAGGCCAAGGAGGCAACGGCTTTCCACGGCGGCATGCTTTCGAAGATTTCGCGTTTTCGGGTGTCCATGGGCGATCCAACTTTCTATGCGAGGAATGAGCCGGCGAAAAAAACGACGGGACAAAGTCCCGACCGAAACCGGTGCGACGTCCTATATTGTAATCTTTTCCGGGGGATTCGTCAAGAATGAAGGCCTTCTTGTCGAAAAATGCCGGTTTTTCCATCTCGACTGTCTCGGTTTTTCGCCTTCGTAGTATAATGAAAGAAAGGACGTTTCGGTGGGAGGAATGCCTATGCGCTATCTGCTCGGAGAACATGAAGGCGACGGATTGGAAATCGAGATCGTTTCCATCGACCGTAACTCGGAACGCAGTAACGCCGTGATGGACGTCTATGTCCGCAGCGGATCTTACCGCGGGGATTCGCGGTTTCTCGTCGATTATGCCGATTTCGTCCTGTTCTATTATCATTTGAACCTGTTGGCGGAAGGGGAGGACTACATCGTCCCCGAGTTGATCGACCGCCATTTCGGATCTTCCGTCGATGTCGTCGACACCGTCGGGGGGCTTTTGTACGACGACCGCAGTGAAGGAGCACAATCGCTGGAATTCGATTTTCCGATCGATGCGGTTCAAATTACCGATTTTGTCAACGAACTCCGACAGGAACACTTTACCCATCGGGAAATCGGCGGACTCGATTTCGATCTATTTCTCACCGCCCTCTTGCGATTGGCACCGGAAATCACCTTTTCCGTCCGCGGTATCCCCGGGATTGAGGAAGGTTCCGTCGGTCGATTCCCCTCCCGCTGGAAGTCCAAAAGCAAACCGCTTCGCAAAGGGCCGTGGTTTTGGCTCGCTTTGGGCGAAAAAGACAAAGAACCACTGTTGTTTGAAACGATCGGTGATTTGTTGACGGCACCGGTCTTTTCCGGAGAAACCCTGTTTCAAGTATGGGCTCGCTTGGAAATCACCGCCATCGATGGCGAAGAACCCCAGGAGCGGATCGCTGAGGGTTTCATCCGTTTAGCGCAAGAGTAAAACCGCAAAGGGAATATGCCCGGAACTTCCGGGTTCAAACTAAAACGGAAAGAGGATTGGAAAACGATGGAAAAAGCTTTGAAGAAGTATCAGGAAACAAACGAGAAACTCCGCGCTTTGGGATTGGCCATGTTTTTGAACGGTTGGGACACCGCTACCGAGGCTCCCCGCGGAAGTATGGCGCATCGGTCGGGACAAATCGGGACGTTGTCGGAGATGACCTATCGGCTCTCGACGGATCCGGATTACGAAGCCGCGATCGAAACACTTTTCCAGCATCGTGAAGAATTGGACGACATCCTGCATCATGAAATCGAATTGGCCAGAAAACGGCTGGTCAAAATGAAGAAAGTGCCCATCGAGGAGTACGTTGCCTACAATCGCTTGATGGCGGAAATCTATCCCATTTACGTCGAAGCCAAACAAACCAGCAATTACGCCTTGTACAAACCGCATCTCTTGAAGGTCATTGAATTTCAGAAGAAGTACTTGGGATGGGAAAAGACCCCCGAACTCCAAGGATACGATATTTTGTTGGACGAATACGAGCCCGAATACGGAACCAAGGAATACGACGCCTTCTTTAAAACGTTGAAAGAACGGCTCGTTCCTTTCGCCAAAGCCGTCTCCCGCAAGAAACTGAAGTATAACGCCGCCTTTACCAAAAAGACCTTCCCCAAGGAAGGCCAACGGGAATTCGCGAAATACCTGCAGACGGTCATGTGTTTCGATCCCGACCGCACCGTGATCAAGGAGAGCGAACACCCCTTTACCTCCGGTAACGGGTGCACCGATGTCCGCATCACCAACCATTACCACGAAAACGATCTCACGAGCGCCATTTTCAGCGCCATCCACGAAATGGGGCACGGTCTTTACGAATTGCAGATCGATCCCGCTTTGGATGAAACCAACAGTGGCGGGGGCGTATCGATGGCAATGCACGAAAGCCAGTCCCGGTTGATGGAAAACATGATCGGTCGCAGTGAAGTGTTTTGGCGCACCCATCTTCCGAAACTTCAGGAACTGTTCCCCAAAGCCCTGGGAAAAACGACCCTGGACGATTTTGTGAAACATGTCAACCGCGTTTCCCGCGGGTTCATCCGTACGGAGGCCGACGAACTGACGTATTCCATCCATGTGATGATCCGTTATGAGATCGAAAAAGGCATCCTTTCCGGTCGGGTCGATGTCGAGGATCTGCCTTCCGTTTGGAATAAGAAATACAAACAATATCTCGGAATCGTCGTCCCCGACGACAAACGCGGGATTCTTCAGGACGTCCACTGGTCCCAAGGCAGTTTTGGTTACTTTCCGACGTATTCGCTCGGATCGGCGTACGCCGCGCAAATCTATCACGCGATGGCCAAAGATGTGGACATCGACGCCGCCATCGCTTCGGGAACGATCCGTCCGATCGCCGATTGGTTGAAAGAACATATCCATCGCTACGGGTCTACGAAATATCCCAAAGAAATCCTCCGTCTGGCGACGGGCGAAGATTTCAACCCGAATTATTACGTGGATTATCTGATTCAGAAATACTCCAAAATCTACGGACTGTGACCAACGAAAAAAGGACTTCGGCATGAACCGAAGTCCTTTTCTTTATTCGGGTTTTTTATCGTCTTCGACCGGTTCCGAGACCGGTTGTTCCGGTTCGGGTTGTTCTGGGGAGACAGTTTCCGAGGGTTGAGGTTTTTCCTCCGGGATCTCATCGGGGATGGGTTCTTTTACGGTTTCGGGAGCCGGTTCCTCATGAACCGGTTCGGGCGGGGTCGGTTGAGACCCGGCGGGGACGAGTTTCCCGATCAACGGGCGGAGGACATTTTCCCCGAGGGCCGTGAACCACAGGAGGCCGAGGCAGATCAGCATGAACCAAAACCCGAATCCCAAGACGGCGGAAGCATCGAGATAATCCTTGGCTTGTTCCACCAAAGCGAAGTGAACGAGCAGTCCCCAGAACCATAAAATTGTCGCCTGGGCGGCCTGAACGATCAGTGCGGGTTTCCGTAATCCCTTTTTTTCATCCAGTTCCGTCCACAGATAGGCGACCATGAGGACCCAGGTCGCAAGGACGAAAACCCATCCGATTTTTGCGGCGGAGATCCGACTCACGACGTCTCCGAACTGCATCAATTTTGAAAACGAAAACAAGGTGGAGAGAAAGAAGAGGAAGGCGGTCCCGATCCGAACGCAGATCAGGATGAAACGCGGTTGTTCCGAATGAACGATGTTCTTCAGCGATTGAATCAAACGGTTCATATTTCCCCCTGGTTTGGATGTGGCTTATAAACCGATGATACCATGTTTTTTTTAATCCTGTCAAGGCGGGGAACGTCTGAAAATCGGTAAAAACATTATCTTTTCAGGGATATCGAGGGAAAAATATCCCTTAGGAATCGAGTGATGGTTCCATGACGGTTTTTTGGGCGGGATTATCGAACGACTTTTCCTCTGAGGACAGGGACGTCGATCCCCCTTCCCTCCCGACGTTTTCCGTTCGGCGGGGACTTGACAACGCTTTCACTTTCGGGTAAAATGGGTCTGTCTAATATACAGAGGTGCGATGTAGGGGTACGCTGCCGCTGCGAATGGCATGAACGCCAAATGCGGCAACGGAATGTATGCATCGCCGAAGGGGCCGGAAGGTTCATCTTCCCGCTGCTTGGTGGCTGAGCCAGCGTTCATCCACTGCCATTTTCTGATGGAGAGCTGTTATGTTGAAAAACATAACGGCTTTTTTTTCGGGTGATACGATGCCCGACCAAGGAGGAACGACCTAATGGAATCCCACGCTTTGAACGAACTGCATCTGGGCGACCGTGCCGCCACGTCCAAAACATTCACCGAAGAAGACGTCCGCGCCTTTGCCCGCATCACCGGGGACGCGAATCCCGCTCATCTGGACGAAGAGTATGCCCAGACCACGGTTTTCCGAACACGGATCGTCCACGGGATGCTGGTGGGAAGTCTCTTCAGTGCCGTGTTCGGAACGATCCTTCCCGGTTTGGGGACGATTTATACGTTCCAAAGCCTGAAATTCGTAAAACCGGTTTATTTGGACGACACCGTGACGGCCACCGTCACCGTGAAGGAATTGATTCCCGAAAAAAACCGTGTCCTCTTTGATTGTATCGCCCAGAACCAGCACGGGGACACCGTCTTGGTGGGGGAAGCTCAACTGATGCCCCCGAGGAGGGAAAGCCAATGAAAGGATTCATCGACAAATCCCGATTTCAATCGATGCTTCATGACGGAATGACGGTCATGATCGGTGGTTTTTTGGCGAACGGGAGTCCCGAACGTCTGATCACCGCCGTTTTGGAAACCCCGGTCAAGGATTTGACCGTCATTTGTAACGACGGCGGATTCGAAGACCGCGGGGCCGGGCGTCTCATCGTTGCCGGCCGAGTCAAGAAACTGATCGCTTCGCACATCGGGACCAATCCCACGGCGGGGCGTCTGATGCAGGAAGGCAAGATGGAAATCGTTTTGGTTCCGCAAGGAACGCTGGCGGAACGGATCCGCGCCCGGGGCGCCGGTTTGGGCGGAATCCTCACCCCCACCGGAATGAACACGATCGTCGCGGAAGGCAAAACGGTTTTGCCCGTGAACGGAAAAGACTATCTGTTGGAAGAACCCCTGGGAGCGGATCTGGCGCTCATCGGCGGTGCGATCGCCGATCGGTACGGCAACCTCGCCTACCGGGGAACGATGCGCAATTTCAACCCCTTGATCGCGATGGCATCGAGCATCGCCGTCGCCGACCCGGTGGAAACGGTGGCAGTCCTCGATCCCGAGCGGATCGTGACCCCGTATCCGCTGGTGGATTACGTGCTGAAGGAGGAAAACGGACAATGATGGACGAAAAGGCAATCATCGCCCAACGCATCGCTTTGGAACTGCAGGATGGCGATCTCGTTAATCTCGGGATCGGCATTCCCACGATCGTCGCGGATTATCTCGATCCCGCCAAGCATGTCGTTTTTCAATCCGAAAACGGGATCATCGGTCTGGGACCGCTCGCCGAAGGCCCTTCGGATCTCGTCAATGCCGGCGGTGTCGGAGCCACGATCGTCGAAGGCGGAGCTTTCTTTGATTCCGCTATGTCGTTTTCGATCATTCGCGGGGGCCATGTCGATGTCACGGTCCTCGGGGCGCTGGAAGTGGATTCGGAAGGAAGTTTGGCTTCTTGGATCATTCCCGGGAAAAAAGTCCCCGGCATGGGTGGAGCCATGGATCTCGTCGTCGGCGCCAAGAAAGTGATCGTGGCGATGACGCACACCAACAAAGGGATTCCAAAAATCCTGAGTCGCTGCCGTCTGCCCCTGACGGCTTACCGGGAAGTCAATTTGATCGTCACCGAAATGGCCGTCATCGAGGTTCACCCTGACGGATTGCATTTAACGGAAGTCCATCCGGACTATACCGTGGAACAAGTGGTCCAGGCGACCGAAGCCCCGCTTCACGTCGACCGCGTTGTTCCCATGAAAGGAGTCGCATGTTAACCGTTCTTTTGCGTTTGCGGATGTCTTCCGCCGATGCCCATTATGGCGGAAACTTGGTCGACGGAGCCCGAATTCTGGCTTTGTTTGGCGACGCCGCCACCGAACTTCTGATTCGTAACGACGGCGATGAAGGCCTTTTCCGGGCCTACGACCAAGTCGATTTTCTCGCTCCGGTCCATGCCGGGGATTATCTGGAAGTGACGGCGACCTTGGTTTCTGCCGGAAACACCTCTCGCAAAATGTCCTTCGAATGCCATAAAGTCATCGAAGCCGAACCTTCCGTTTCTCCCTCGGCCGCCCGAGTCCTTTCCGAAAAAGTGCTCGTGGCTTCCGCCAGCGGCACCTGTGTCGTTCCGAAAGCTTTGCAGAGGTTCTGAGCCAATATGGAAAAATTGATCATCACCTGCGCCCTCACCGGGGCGGAAGTGACCCAACATCAGAACCCCGCCGTTCCTTACACGGTGGAACAAATGGCTCAATCCGCTTGGGAAGCCTGCCGGGCCGGGGCGAGCATTTTGCATATCCATGCCCGGGAAGAGGACGGAACCCCGTCTTTCCGCCCCGAACGTTTCGCCGAATTGATGGCCGCGATTCGTCTCCGTTGTCCGGAGGCGATTCTGCAGATGACGACCGGCGGAGCGGTGGGAATGACGGTCGAGGAACGGCTCAAGCCCATCGCCCTGCGTCCCGAAATGGCGACCTTGGATTGCGGAACCCTCAATTTCGGAGGGGACGATATCTTTGTCAACACCGAAAACACCATCAAACACATCGGCGGTGTCCTGCAATCGATGCGCATTTTCAAAGAGTTGGAATGCTTTGAAAAGGGTCATGTCGATACGGTTCTCCGGTTGGTCCGACAAGGATTCCTTCAACCTCCGTTGCACTTCAGTTTCGTGCTCGGGGTTCAAGGCGGAATGACGGGAGAAGAACGGGATTTCCGCTTTTTACGGGAAAGCATTCCCACGGACGCCACCTACAGCGTCGCCGGAATCGGTCGCTATGAGTTCCCGTTGGCCGAGGCATCCATCCGCGCCGGCGGGCATGTCCGCGTCGGTTTGGAAGACAACCTTTATCTGGAAAAAGGCATTTTGGCAACATCGAATGCCGATTTAGTACAAAAAGTCGTGCGAATGGCCCAACAATACGGACGGGAGATCGCTTCTCCCGCCGAAGCACGGAAGATTCTGAGAATGGAGTAATGACATGAACACCAATCAGCCCTGCCCTTACGGCTCTCATCGCGTCATCACCCCTTTGGGGGCGCTTCCGCAATCGGCGGACGTGATCGATAACACGATGGTCTGCCAAGATAACGAAATCTTGATCGATGTCCAAACCTTGAACATCGATTCGGCCTCTTTCACCCAAATTCGCGAAGCCTGCGGTTCAGACCCCGAAGCGATGAAGGCGATGATCCTCAGCATCGTCGCCCGACGGGGAAAAATGCAAAACCCGGTGACCGGAAGCGGAGGAATGCTTTTGGGAACGATCCGGGAAGTCGGAAAAGCCCTTACCCGCGATTTAAAACCCGGCGATTCGATCGCCACGCTCGTTTCATTGTCGCTCACCCCTCTCAAAATCGACAAGATCCTTTCTCTTTACATGGACAAAGACCAAGTGGATATCCGGGGACAGGCGATCTTGTTCGAAACCGGAATCTATGCCAAAATCCCGACAGATCTGCCTGCAGACATCGTTTTGTCCGCCCTGGATGTCGCCGGTGCTCCGGCGCAGGTCGCCAAACTCGTTCACCAAAACGATGCCGTCCTCATCATCGGTTCCGGAGGGAAAAGCGGAGTGTTGTGCGCTTATCAAGCCCGCAAAAGTGCCGGTCCTCAAGGCAAGATCATCGGTTTGATCTATGATGAATCCGAACGGGCCGATTTGGAAAGTCTCGCGGTCTGTAGCCAGATTGTCCAAGCCGATGCTCGCAAACCGATGGAAGTCTTTTCTCGAGTAATGGAAGCCTCCGGGGGCGTAAAGATGGACGTGACCATCAACGTGGTCAACGTCCCGGGAACGGAGATGGCTTCGATTCTTCCCACCAAAGACAGCGGGATCGTCTATTTCTTCGGAATGGCGACCTCCTTTTCGCGGGCGGCACTTGGCGCCGAAGGCATCAAGAGCGAAGCCCGGATGATGATCGGCAACGGCTACACCGCCGGGCACGACCGGCTTACTTTGGATCTTTTGCGGGAATCACCGGTCTTACGGGGATTGTTTCAAAAGCGCTACGGCGCGGAGGCAAAATGATATGTTGAAACTGAACGAAAGCTATTTGGTCCGAAAAGCCCGGTATTTTCCGGAGGTGACGGCCGAACAATGGAACGACTGGCACTGGCAGGTTCGCAACCGCGTCAGTACCGTCGAACAACTGAAAAAACACATCGCGCTTTCCGAACAGGAAGAACGGGACATCAAACTGGTCCTCACGAAATTCCGGATGGCGATCACCCCTTATTATCTGTGTTTGATGGATCCGGACAATCCCGATTGCCCCGTCCGCAAACAAGCCATCCCTTCGATCATGGAAATGACGGTCGGTAAAAACGATCTCCTCGATCCTTTGGACGAAGACGCCGATTCTCCGGTGCCGGGATTGACGCATCGGTATCCCGACCGGGTGCTGTTTCTGATCACCGACAAATGC
>JAKLGB010000016.1:0-2693 GCA_022710895.1 Bacillota bacterium | reverse complement strand
CAAGACCGGATCCGCCAAGCGATCGATTACATCCGCAAGACCCCGCAAGTCCGCGACGTCCTCCTTTCCGGAGGCGATGCGCTCTTGATGAGCGACGAGCGTTTGGAAGCGATCATCGCCGAACTGCGGTCGATCGACCACGTCGAAATCATCCGTCTCGGGACCCGGACCCCCGTGGTGATGCCGCAACGGATCACCGATCATCTGGTCGGGATGCTCCGGAAATACCATCCGATCTGGGTCAATACCCATTTCAATCATCCCGACGAGTTCACACCCGAAAGCCGGGATGCTCTGGCAAGAATGGCCGACGCCGGCATTCCTTTGGGAAACCAAAGCGTTCTGTTGCGCGGAGTCAATGATTGCGTCAACGTGATGAAGCGGCTCGTGACCGGGCTGGTCCAGCTCCGCGTTCGTCCCTACTATCTCTATCAATGCGATCTTTCGATGGGCATCGAACATTTCCGCACGCCGGTTTCGAAAGGCATCGAGATCATCGAAGGGCTGCGGGGACACGTCAGCGGTTTCTGTGTTCCGACCTTCGTCGTCGACGCCCCCGGCGGCGGCGGAAAAATTCCCGTCATGCCAAATTATTTGCTTTCCAGCGCCCCGGGAAAAGTCGTTCTACGCAATTATGAAGGCGTGATCACCACCTACAGCGAACCCACCGATTATGTCAACGAATGCCATTGTCCCGATTGCAAGACCGGACGTCACGAAGGCGTCAGCGCTCTGCTCGAAGGACAGAGAGGCGCGATCGAACCCACCAATTTAGTCAGGAGAACCCGTTCATCGAAACATTAGCCGAACTGATCCGCGGGCACCGGATCCTCTGCTTCGTGGGCAATGCGAAAAACGCCGGTAAAACGACGGTGCTGAACGCCGTCCTCCGCCTGAACCGGCAACGCCCTCTGGCCGTCACGTCCATCGGACTCGACGGTGAGGAACTCGACAATGTCACCGCGCTCCCCAAACCGCGGATTTTCGTCAGCCCCGGGATGTTCGTCGCCACGGCGGCGGATTGCCTGAAAGCCTCTAAGGCCCGCTTGGAATTGGTGCGATCGACTGCGGTGATGACGCCGTTGGGACCCGTCGGCATCTATCGGGTCACGGAAGCCGGCGAGTGTTTGGTCGGCGGCCCTTCGACGGTCACGGCGATGAATGCGATCGTTGCCGAACTGAAACTTCTCCAAGACGGACTCATTCTCGTCGACGGAGCCTTTTCCCGCAAAGCGTTGACTCAGACGGCGGAAGCCTGTCTGTTCGCCGTGGGCGCGGTGCGTTCTCGCGACATCGACGAAGTGATCCGCGATGCCGAGACTTCCATTCGCCAATTTCAATTGCCGGGGATTCCCTCCCGATGGGAAGATTTGCGAGAAGCCAAAACCATCACTTTGATCGAACGCGACGGTGGAAGGGAAATCCTGCCCTTTGACTCGACCTTGCCGGATCCCGACGCCGTGTTTTCCGCGATCCGCGAAACGACCGAGGCCCTCTATCTGCCCGGTTCGCTCGGACCGCAGTTTGCCAAAGAGTGGATCCGTCGTCGGAAAGGACACCTGCCGGCGCTGATCCTGCAAAGTCCCGCTCATCTCGTTCTTTCCGGCGCGATCGCGGAGCAGTTTTTCCGTCTTTCTTCCCCAATTTATGTCTTGCGGCCGTTACGCCTGATCGGGGTGGCTTACAATCCCGTTTCTCCCACCGGATATGCCTTTGATGACGAAGTATTCCGGACCCGATTGAAAACCGTCACCGATCTTCCGGTTTTCAATGTCATGAAAGAAAGCGAGGAATCCCATGAATAAACTGAATCTCAATCCTTCCGTCATCGCCGACTGCCGCCGCCTCGCGGGGCAAATCGCCGATGACGTCCAATCCTTCATCAACCGTCACACCACCGTCACCATCGAGCGCACGGTCCTCCGGCTGTTGGGCATCGACGGCGTCGATGCGTTCGGGGTTCCCGTCTGCAACCTGATGGTCGACGAAATCAAGGCTTCCGGCCGGCTCGGTTTGGGGATCGCCCCGTATCTGGCTTCCGCTTTGAAAGCTTCCAAAGGATCTTTGCAGACTTTTGTGACCGATTACCTTGAAGATCGCGTCTGTTTGAAAGATCACCGGCCGCTCTCTTCGGCGGAAACAACCGAAATTCTGCGTCCTTATCTGGACCGGACTTTTGCCTTGATTCGGGAAAACCGTGGCAAGCGGAACGAATATCTGCGTCGGTTCCCCGCGAAACCGACCGAAATTTACGTAATCGTCGCCACCGGAAACATCCACGAGGATGTCATCCAAGCCACCGCCGCCGCCAAGGCCGGGGCGGACATCATCGCGGTCATCCGCACGACCGCCCAATCCTTGCTGGATTATGTTCCCCACGGACTCACCACGGAAGGTTTCGGCGGAACCGTGGCGACCCAAGCCAATTTCCGTTTGATGCGTGCCGCGCTGGACAAAGTGTCCGAAACCGAAAAACGCTACATCAAACTGGTGAATTACGCATCGGGACTTTGTATGCCGGAAATCGCCGCAATGGGCGCTTTGGAACGACTCGATGTGCTTTTGAACGATAGCATGTACGGCATCATCTTCCGGGACATCAACATGCAGCGGACCTTGGTGGATCAGTATTTTTCGCGGCTGATCAATGCGTATTCGGGGATCATCATCAACACCGGCGAAGATAACTATCT